>NZ_JAJVKV010000007.1:300000-484753 GCF_024198175.1 Pyxidicoccus xibeiensis | reverse complement strand
CTTCTTCGCGCCCTTGGCTCTCACCCCTCCTCGACAACCACGCCATACTCAAGAAGTCGAGCGCTTCGGCTCCTACCCTGAGCATCTCCCCCCCCTTTTTCGACGGTCTGACTGTCGGACAGGTTTGGAACGGTCGCGTCCGGCAGCCGCCTCGGGGACTCAGAATCAGAGCCAGACCCTCAGAAACCGAGATTAATTCGTCGCCGGGCCGCACCCACTCGGGCCAGAGTGTGGACCGGCCCAGGCGTGAGGTGGATCTTCAAGCCGTGGCGAGCCGGCGGCTGCCGGACGGAGCTGGCGGGAGACCCATGGCTACGGACGCAGCAGCAGGGACTCACGCCCAGGCTGCCCCTGCAGCTCCGCGATGCCCCAAACAGCGTCAATGGCCCGGAGTACGCGTGTAGTTACAGTCATCGCTTGGAGCGGATCGCCAACTGAAGGATGGGCGGTACGAATCCGCACGATGACTCTCCTGCGCTCAGCCCGTGCAATGGCCGCGTGCCCTTGCTCAATGAACTCCCTGATTGCCGGTGCCAGTGCTGCCGCCGAAGGAACGTCACGCTTGAGCACCAAGGACCACGCGCGGTCCACCAGTCCTGGATGGCCAGGAACCGCTTCAGGCTCGGGCCACAACCCACCAATCTCGCTCATGGTTTCTCCCTATCAGGCAAAGAGGCCTGCTCCAGAGTGCGCAAGGTGCCGTATGGGTTGAGTGTTCGGGCCTGGCCGGCCGTCACCCGGTGTATCCGCGCGCCCGAGCCCGTTGTAGCCTCGAAGCTTCGCAAGGGGGGGGCGCTCGCCATGGGCACTTCAGCGCTGAACTCGAATCACGCTCCGAGGCGCGGCTTCTTGCTGCTCGCCGCTCTGTTCATCTTGACGAACTGTACGGCCGAATCTCCTCCGCCTCACGAGCTCGCCGCGGCGACGAGCGCGCTGGCGTCGCCAATCTACCTCCGGCCGACGGATGACGCGACGGTCGTGTCGCTCACGCATGCGAACACGAATTACGGCGCCGACCCGACGCTCCAGGTCGACAACCTGGACTCGGAAGGCGGAATCGAGCGCTCCTTCCTGCGGTTTGCCATCGGCAACGTCGCTGGAAGAATCGGCAGGGCGCGGCTGCGTCTCGAGGTGCTCGCACCGTCCTCGGACACAGCCGACGTCTACAAGACGCCGAGCGCGTCCTGGACCGAGGAAACCATCACCTGGAACAACCAGCCCGGCATCGGCACCGCCCCACGGGTAGCCTCGATGCCGAGCACGACGGCGGGCTCGCTCGTATACCTGGATGTCACCAGCGCCGTCGCACCCAACAGCGTCGTCAGCTTTGCCCTGGTCCCGCGCTCCAGCGACAACGCGGACTTCACGTCGAAGGAGCACCCCACGGGCAGACGGCCCAGCCTCATCCTCGACAACATCACCGCCTGTATTCCACCTGTCTCCACGCCGACCGCCCTGAACCACTGCCCGGCTGCGCCGCTCCCACAGAGCCCCCGGGAGGTGACGAGCGAGATGACGCGAGTCACGCCGGGTGTGACGGTGACACAGCTCACGAGCAATGGATGGAACAACATCGCGTATTACGACATCCCGGCTGTCGTCGCAGGGTCGAACCGGTTCGTCTACAGCCGCGTCAGGGCGGAGGGCGCCAATGACACGGCGACGATGACCCTCGACGGGACTGACGCCCGGTTGCTCACGGACGAGGACGCCTCCAGCCCGAACACGTTCGTGACTCCTGACGGGGCGATGGCCTATTTCCCGCGAAAGCTCCCGGACGGCAGGGTGGGGCTCATGGCCATGAACCTGAACGGCTCCACGTGCAGCCCTTCGCCAATCTCGGAGTTGTATCTGTTGTCCCCAGCCGGTTTTCCCACCGGGGGCGAGTTCGTGCCGCAGCTGTCTCCCGCGAGTCGGAGCTGCTCGATTGATAAGTGGGTCATCGCTTTTGCCACGGATGCCCAGGTCCACCGCATCAAGGGAAAGGGCGCGGGAAGCCTCTGGGCCTCGATGGGCGACGTCGCCCTCTCGGACCCATATTCACATGAGCCGTTCCACCGTCTCAGGCTCAGCCCGACCTGCCCCAACATCCTGATGTACTCGCGGAACCGTTCCACAGACGGCAAAGGACGGAAGGACATCTATCTCGCGGATCTCGACCGCGGCGGTCCACCGTATTACCTCGGATATGGCCAGGATGCCTTCGATGCCGGGCTGACGTCGTTCAGGAAGATTCCGTCCCACGAGATGTGGTCGAACGACGGCCTCCGAGTCTCCTATACCCAGGCGGTCGGCAATGACCACGAGCCGCGAAGGTTGGTGATTGGCGACATCCTGAACCCCGACTGCACCTTTCGCACCGTCAATCCCGATGGCACCTCCAACCTCGAGGGCACCAGCGGCATCGCCGGTCGAACCTTCAAGGGGCGCGTCCTCAACAACTGGGACGATGGCGACGGCCACTCGTATGTTCCGAAGTTCTGCAGCTGGTCAGCCGACGATGACCTGTTTGCGTGCTCAGGTTACAAGCTCGTGCCCGCTCCCGATGCAGGCTTCGTCGAAGGTCCGAGCGCCATCTTCGTGATGAATCCTTCGACTGGCTACATGCGGTTCTTGACCACGACGGACGAACAGCCGGGTCAACATCCCTACCACGGCCAGTCCCATCTTCAGTTCGCGGGCAACAAGACGACCATCTTGTTCGACAGCGACCGCTCGGGCATGCCGGCGCAGGTCTACAAGGTGACCTATCCCGAGTCGATGCTGCCCTTGCCCTGAGCGGGAGCACCCTCCGGTGGGCTCGGGCAACTCGCCCGGCAACCGCCCGGGGCTCATGGCCACGGTGGCCGTGGCTTCTCCGATGGGCCCTGTGGTGTGTGTGGGGTTCTGACCGGCACGTGACACCCGTCCTGGAGGCTGGCACCTCCGGCTGGAACGGCCGGTTAGGGTGCCGCCTCCAGGAGGAGCCCGGCCGCCGGCCATCGTCGAGCGGACTCTGTGCTCCCGTGTGGAGGGGCTCTCATGTCCGTGCTCTCGGAGTTCAAGCAGTTCGCCCTCAAGGGCAACGTGGTGGACCTGGCGGTGGCCGTGGTCATCGGCAATGCGTTCACCGCCATCGTCAACGCCGTCGTCGCGGACCTGGTGATGCCGGTGGTGGGCCTGGTGCTGCCGGGGGGAGACTGGCGCAACGCCACCTTCACGCCGCTGCAGCTGCGACTCGGCCACATGCTGGGCGCCCTCCTGGACTTCTTCATCATCGCGCTGGTGCTCTTCCTCGTGGTGGTGAAGGTGGGCGCGCTGTGGCGCCGCAAGGAGGCGCCGCCGCCCCCGCCCGCGACGCGGGTGTGCCCGGAGTGCCGGGAGACCATTCCCCTGGAAGCGCGGCGGTGCCGGGCCTGCACGTCCGTGCTGGAGCCCGTGCGCGCCTGAAGGCTGCGCAGCGGTCCGACACCCTCCACCAGGCGTGCTTACCGTTGGGTGACGGGGTGTCTCACACGAGGCGGATGCACTCCGGACAGGGGAGCGTATGCCTGGTCCGTTGCATGAAGATGCTGGCGAGCTTCACATGGAGGACATCAAGGACTACGCCATCTTCCGCGTGGACCCCGAGGGGCGGATCGCCACCTGGAACGTGGGCGCCCAGCGCGTGAAGGGCTACACATCCGAGGAGGCCATCGGCCAGCCCTTCTCCATGCTCTTCACCCCGGAGGACGTCCAGGCGGGGAAGCCCGAGCAGGAGCTGCGTCAGGCCGCCGAGACGGGCGTCTACCAGGGCGAGGGAGTCCGGCTCCGGAAGGGCGGAATCCGCTTCTGCGCCGAGGTGACGCTGCGCACCCTGTCGGGCCCGGACGGCTCCCACCGGGGCTTCGTGAAGGTCACCCGCGACATCACCGAGCGCAAGCGCATCGAGCAGCAGCTCCGGGAGCGAGCGGAGTTCGAGCAGCAGCTCATCGGAATCGTCAGCCACGACCTGCGCACCCCCATCTCCGCCGTCCTGATGGCCTCCGCGCTGCTCCTGCGGAGCAAGGACCTGGGGACCCGCCATGCCGTCACCGTCGGGCGCATCCTCACTTCGGCCGAGCGTGCCCACCGCTTGATTGGCAGCCTGCTCGACTTCACCCAGGCGCGCCTGGGAGGAGGGCTGCCCATCCAGTACAGCGCCTTCGACATGCACCGCTTCGTGGCGCTGCTCATCGAGGAGCTGGAGCTGGCCAGGCCTGGAAGCCGACTCCGGTTCGAGGCGTCGGGAGAGGGTTCCGGGGAATGGGACTCGGACCGCGTCGCCCAGCTCATCACCAACCTCGTGAACAACGCCCTGTCGCACGGCGCCGAGGGCGGCCTCGTGACGGTCAGGGTCGTGGGCGGGGCAGAGGCCGTCATGCTGTCGGTCCACAACCGGGGCGCCCCCATCTCCCCCCAGGCGATGTCCACGCTCTTCGAGCCGATGCAGCGGGATGAAGGGGCCCCACGGACGTCGAGGTCGGGGAGCATCGGCCTGGGCATGTTCATCGTGAAGCACATCGTCCAGGCCCACGGCGGCACCCTCGACGTGGAGTCGACCCAGGCCGGGGGGACGACCGTCACGGTGCGCCTCCCACGCCACCCGCCTCCGCGAAGCGCGGCGACGGAGGCGGAGGGCAGCGCGGCCAGTATGTGAGCGCAGGGCTCCTGTCCCCTCGCGGAGGCTGTCCGTGGGCCCGCCGGTGTTCACCTTCCACGCGGCAGGGGAGAAGCGCCTTTCCTCCGGCGCCTTCCCGCCTTAAGTCTGCCCGAAGGCCGGGTCGACGGAGGCTCACGCGCGGATGGTGGAACAAATCGACCAGCTCATCTCGTCGCTGGGGCCCCTGGGCCTGCTGGTGCTCGGCCTGGCGGCGGCGCTGGAGTACATCGTCCCTCCCTTCCCGGGGGACACCGTCACCCTGCTGGGCGGCGTGTACGCGGTGCGGGGCACCCAGCCCTGGCCACTCGTCTTCCTGGTGGTGACGGCGGGCAGCGTCGCGGGCGCGGCCATCAACTACGCGGTGGGCCACTGGCTGGCGCACCGCTTCGCCGCCCACCCCGAGTGGAGCTTCTTCGGCATCACCCACGCACGGCTGGAGCAGGTGCAGGCCCGCATGCGCCGCAACGGGCCCTGGCTGCTGCTGGCCAACCGGTTCATCCCCGGCATCCGCGGGCTCATCTTCGTCGCAGCCGGCGCCGCGCACATGCCCCGCTTCAACGCGCTGATGCTGGGCGCGCTGTCAGCCATGCTCCACACCGGGCTGGTGCTGGGCCTGGGCGCGGCGGTGGGTGGAAACCTCGAGCGGCTGTCGGCGCTCGTCAGCCGCTACCAGTACGCGGTGGTGGGCCTGGTCGTGGTCGGGGTGGTGGCGGTGCTGGTGCGCATGCTGGCCCGGCGCCGGACACCGGCTCCCGACCCCGAGCCCTGAGTCACCGGCACGACGGGACGGCAGGCCGGGATTGCGTGGCCCCCACCGGGCGCGGTTGAGTCGGGCCCATGGCCTTCCCTGCCCGCTCCTGGAGTCCGCTGCTCGTGGCGTTGCTGCTCGCCGTTGGCGGGTGCCGGTGTGGAGACCCGGGCACGGGCGGCACGCGCCAGGGCTTCCGTCCGCAGCAGGACGTCGTCGACTTCGGCCGCGTCCTGGAGGGCGAGCCGGCGCGCCGCGAGGTGACGCTGCTGGCCACCGGCCGCTCCAGCGTCACCGTGACGGCCTCCACGGGCGCGCCCTTCTCCGTGACGGCGTCCGAGGTGAACGTGCCCGGCAGCGGCACGGCCACGGTGGAGGTGGTGTTCACCGCGGGCAACGGAGCGGCGGAGGGGACGCTGCAACTGGCGGGCGCCGGAGAGACGGCCACCGTCCGTCTCACCGGCGTGGGCGTCCGGCCGAAGCCCTGTCCCGCTCCCCCGTGCCGCGAGTCGCGCTTCGACCTGGAGTCCGGCGAGTGCGTGGAGACGCCCGCGGAGGAGGGCGCCGCGTGCATCCCCGAGAGCCGCTGCCAGGAGAACGGCCGCTGCGAGTCGGGGGCGTGCGTGGGCCGCCCGCGCTCGTGCAATGACGACAACCCGTGCACCGTGGACTCGTGCTCGCCCACGAGCGGGTGTGTGACGTCACAGGTGGCGTGCCCCGAGCCGACCAACCCATGCAAGGTGGGCGTGTGCGAGCGCGAGGAGGGCTGCACGGAGGTGGACGCCCAGGACCTGACGCCCTGCGGGCCGCTGGACTGCAAGACGGGCAACGTCTGCCTGCGCGGCAGCTGCATCGAGCTGCCCACGCCGGACGGCACCGTCTGCGCGCCCGCCACGGCCTGCGTGGCCGCGTCCACCTGCCAGGGCGGCGAGTGCGAGCGTCCGGACGCCGGGGACCTGGCGCCCACCTTCGAGCAGGAGCTAGGCGGAGCGCCGGTGAGCGAGTCCGGAGGGCCCGTGCTGCTCGTCCAGGACGGGGCCCTCTTCACCTCGGTGTGCGGCGGCGACGCGGGCTGCCGGCTCGTCTCATACACCGCCCAGGGCCTGCTGCGCTTCGAGTCCCCCTACCCGGATGGCGGCGTCCGCACGCTGCTGGCCACCTCGCAGGCAGGCGTGGTGGTGCTCGCGTCCGAGGGCCTGGAGGGCTACGCCCCGCGCAACCCGGGCGCGCGGCTCTGGGAGTCGCCCTGGGAGGCGATGGGCGCGCCGGATGACGCGGGCACCTGGGAGGGCGCGACGGGCGTGGGGCGCGTGGCGCTGACGGACACCGGAGACGTGCTGGCGTACGTGGACTGGCGCTCCGCGCCGGACGGCGGGGTGGACGCGGGTGACGGTGGGGAGCTGCCGCTGCCCGCGCCCGAGGCCGCGCGGCTGGTGTGGCTGGCCGGGAGCACGGACGCGGACGCGGGGACGACGGCGGGCACGCTGCTGCGCGCGGCACCGGCGGAGGCCTGGCCCGGGGAGGCGCGGCTCGCCCTGGACGTGTCCGGCGAGGCCTTCCTCTATTCGACGAATGGCCGGCTGGCGCGCACGCGGCCCGAGGAGGACGGCGGCACCGTGCTGCGCTTCACCGAGGTGACGGACGGGGGCGTGCCGGACGGGGGCGCGTCGCTGGCGGTGGCGGGCGGGACGCTGCTGGTGGGGGCCCGGGCCTTCGTGCCCACCGACGCGGGGACGGCGGATGGCGGCGCGGTGGTGGAGGTGGACTGGGACGCCGGGACGCGGAGGCTGACGCCGCTGGTGGAGCCGGCGCTGCTGTCGGCCGCGGGCTCGCCGGGCTACCTCTTCGCGTACTCCTGTGCGCGGACGGATGGGGTGAAGTGCACGCCCGCGGAGGACCGCGTGGTGCTGCGCGCGGTGGATGCGCGCACGGGGCGCCTGGAGTGGGAGGTGGACGCGCTGCCGGACCCGAGGCTGCCAGGGACGCTGCACGAGGCGACGCTCGTTCAAGGCGACGCGGTGGGCGTGCTGGCGGAGGCACAGCTGCCGGACGGGCCGCAGGTGTGGATGCAGCTCTTCGCTCGAGGCGAGCGCGTGGGCATGTGCCCGCTGCCGGGACGCCCCCGCCTGGCCGGCGCGGCCTTCGTGGGGAGCCGGCTGCACGTGGTGGTGGAGCGCGAGGGCGTGTGGATGCTGGAGTCCTACCAGGTCGACGGCGTGGCGCAGGCGCGCGGCTGGCCCCAGCGGCACGGCGGCGCGGGCGGTCGCCGCAGTGAGGCGCCCCAGCCCCAGCCCCAGCCGCAATGACGCCTCAGACGGCCGCGTTGGGGTCCACCCAGAGGTCCTCGTAGCGCACCTGCGGCGGCGTCTGGTGCAGCCGCAGGCTCTGCACCGCGGGGCTGGCCGCCGCGTGCACCCGGTCGTGGTACAGCGGGATGAGCGGGCAGTCCTCGTGGAAGAGCTTCTCCGCGCGCACGTAGAGCTGGCGGCGCAGCTCCGGGTCGATGGAGACGCGTGCCTCCGCCGTGAGGCGGTCCAGCTCCGGGTTGCGGTAGCCCAGGGGGAACACCGTCTGCGCGCTGGAGTTGAGGAGGAAGAAGAGGAAGGTGTCCGGGTCCGGGTAGTCCGCCAGCCAGTGGTTGCGGAACGCGCCGAGCTTCCCCTCCACGGCGCGGGCCGTGTACTCCTCCTGGGTCATCTCCACGTGCTTCAGCTCCAGCAGGCCCGCCTGCAGCAGCGGGCGGAAGAGCACCGCGTCCTCGGCGGAGGTGTCCCGGCCGGTGGGCTGGTACAGCGTCAGCTTCAGCCGGCGCAGGCCCGCGTCGCGCAGGAGCTGCTCGGCCAGCGCCACGTCCGGGGTGGGCGGCGGCGCCACCTGGGCGTCGTCCAGCAGCTCCGGCGGGGTGAGGGAGCGCGCCACGCGGGCGCCCGGGTGGAACTGCTCCATCATCCCCTGGATGTCCATGCCCGCGCGCAGGGCGCGGCGCACGCGCACGTCGTCGAAGGGCGCCTCCTTCTGGTTGAGCACCACGAAGGCAGTGGAGGGCGTGGTGCTGGTCACCACCTGCAGGGCCTCCAGGCCCGGCACCTCCACGTGCTCGGCGGAGAGGAAGGACACCATGTCCAGCGTGCCCTGCCGCAGCCGCGCCACCGCCTCCTGCCGCGAGCCCACGAGCTGGAACTCCAGCCGGTCCACCAGCGGCCCGCCGGGGCGCCAGTAGGAGGCGTTGCGCTCCAGCACCACGCGCTCCGGCTCCAGCTGGATGAGGCGGAAGGGCCCGGTGCCCACCAGCCGCCCGCCGGAGTCCATCCGGGCCACGGCCGTGGCGGTGAGCGCCATGAGGTGCAGGAAGAAGGCCTTGGGCTCGCGCAGGCGGATTTCCAGCGTGCTGTCGTCCAGCACCTCCAGCCCGGACACGTCGCGGGCCATGCCGGAGGTGAACTCCTGCACGCCCTCCACGTCCTCCAGCATGCCGCGGTCCGGCGAGCGCACCGCCGGGTCCAGCAGCCGCTCCAGGTGGCGCTTCACGTCGTGGGCGCTGAGCAGCGTGCCGTCATGGAAGGTGACGCCGCGGCGCAGGTAGAAGCGGTAGCGGCGCGCGGACGGGTCTGCTTCCCAGCGCTCGGCCAGGTCCGGCTCCAGCCCGCCGTCGGCCAGCCGCACCAGGGTGGAGAAGATGCACGCGGTGAGCTCGGCGACCTGGTTCTCCACGCTGAAGAGCGGGTCCACCGCCTGCCGGTTGCGCAGCGAGGCCGCCTGGTGCAGCCCCACGCGCAGCGTGCCGCCGCTGCGGGGCTCGGGCAGCTTGAAGCGGAACACCTCCGCCTCCAGGCCCAGCGCCTCGTGGCCCAGCTGGTCCACCGTGCGCGTCAGCCCGTCGCCGATGCGGATGACCCGGCGCGCGTCCTCGCGCACCTGCGCCACCTCCTCGCGGATGGACACGTCGCCCTTGGTGAGCACCACGTTGGCGGAGCGCAGCTCTTCAATCGCCGCGCTCAGCCGCACCACGGACTCGGACAAGTCCCGGCCGGTGCGCGCCTGGGCCTCGGCCTTCTGCGACGCGCCCTGACCCACGCGCGCCATCTCGTGCGTCTGGCGCACCAGCTCGCGGGCGTGGCCGGACTGCTCGATGGCCATGCGCGTGACGTCTTCCACGCGCCGGGCCACGCGGCGGCTGGCCTCCACGACGGTGGCGCCCTGCGTCTCCAGGCGCTGCGTCTCCGCCACCGTGGCCTCCACGGCGGTGAAGGTGCGCTGGGTAATCGTGCGAATCTCCACCAGCGCCTCGGCGGCGCGGTCTCCCAGGGCCACGCCCGCGGTGGCCTGCTCACGGCCCTCCTGCACCAGGGTGACGGCCGTCTGCACGGCGTCGACGACGCCGGCGACCATGGTGGCGATTTCGCGCGTGGAGCGCGTGGTGCGCTCGGCGAGGTTGCGAATCTCGTTGGCCACCACGCCGAAGGGACGGCCGTGCTCGCCGGCCTGGGCGGCGATGATGGCGGCGTTGAGGGCGAGCAGGTTCGTCTGGTCGGCAATCTCCTGGATGACGTCGACGATGCGGCCAATCTCCATGGAGCGGGTGCCGAGCATCTCCATCAGCTCGGCGGCCTTCCGGACGGTCTCCTCGACGCGGTACATGCCCTGGACGCTGTCGCCCACGAGCACCTCGCCGCGCTCGGCGGTGGCCGTCACGGCGATGGCCAGCTGGTTCGTCTCGCTGGCGCGGCGGCGCACGGAGTCGATGCCGCCCTCCACCGCGGCCACGAAGTCCTCGGCCTCGGAGGCGAAGCGGCCCAGCTCGTCACCGGACGAGGCGATGTTGGCGAGCCGCTCGGCCATGGCCTGCATGAGCGTGCTGGTGTTGTGGGCGAAGCTGTTGACCTGGGCCAGCCCGTCCACCACCTGCTCCAGCCGCTCCGTCATCTCCAGGAGGGCGCCGGTGGTGTCGACGGCGAAGACCTCCAGCTGGTGCACGCGCTTGACGGCCACCTGGAGGCTGCCGCCCATGCCGCTGACGGCCTCGAGCGTGCGCTCCACGGCGCCGCCCTGCCGGCGAGCGGCCTCCAGCAGCACGCGGGCCTGCTCGCTCACGTCGTTGCTGGTGCGGTGGAGGTTGACCGTCACCCGCTGCACCTGGGACAGCGCGCGGCGCAGGGACAGGATGAGGCGGCGCACGTCCTCGTGCCCCTCGTAGCGGGGGCCCACGGTGGTGGTGAGGTCACCCTCGGCCAGCCGCGCCATGACCTGCCGGCGGACGCGCCGACGCAGCGCGGCCCAGCGGAACCACGCGAGGTAGCCGCCCAGGAGGTAGAGGCCGGGCGTGGCGACCAGCAGCACCGGCCACGTCCATTTCTCCAGCGGCTGGCTGGATACGGCCCGCAGCAGTCCCCCCAGGACCAGCGCGGAGATGAGGCCTGCCGCCAGGCCGAACGCGAACAGGTACCGTTTGGCGCCCATGAACGGCTTCAACGCTACCCGCCTTCTCGCGTCGGACCTAGAAACGCCGCACACTGAGGCCCGATGGCCGTCCTGCTTGCCCTTCTTCTCCTTGCTCTCCCTGCGAAGCCGGTGAACCCCGCCGGGTCAGCCGAGCCCCGAGGGACAGGGAGGGAGGCCGCGGCCCCCCGCGAGGAGATGACGCGCTTCGTCTTCGCCTGGCGGGGCGTCCCGGTGGGCACGGTGACGCTGTCTCGGGCGGCCGGGCGCTTCACGTACGCCAGCCGCCACCTGCACACGCGCAACGGCCAGCCTGGCGAGCGTCGGCGGGACGTCACGCTGGACGTGGACGCGGCGGGTCGGGTGCGGGGCTCGAAGGCCATGCCGCAGGCGCTCTGGCTGTGGCACGGGCCCCCTGCTCCGGGCTGCGTCGTCGGGCGCGAGGAGCTGTCCGGCCGCGAGGGCCCGCACTGTGTCACCTCGGTGAAGGGCCCCCAGGTGGAGGGCACGCTGCTGGGCACGCCCTTCCGCGCGCGCTACGGCGAGGGCGGGACGCTGGAGGTGCTGGAGGTGGGCGAGTCGCGCTTCACCGTCGCCGCGCCGGGCGAGCGGCTGCGCGCGCCGCCGGAGCTGTTCGCCCAGGGCCTGCCCGTGGAGGGCGAGCGCGGGCCCCTGGCGCTGGCGCCGCCGCTGCGGGTGCCCCTCCGGCTGGAGGGGATGACGCCCTGGGACGCCCCCGCGGCGCGGGCGCTGGCGGCGCGGGTACACGCGGCCTTCCCGGAGAAGGGGCCGGGCGCGGCGGACTGGGCGGAGGATGGCGCGGGCGAGGCGGGCGGGTGCCTCGCGCACGCGCTGCGCTTCGCCGCTAAAGCCCGGGAGCAGGGTGTCACCGTGGCGCTCGTCCACGGGCTGCTCGTGGTGGACGGAGGCCCGGCGCGGCCGCACGCCTGGGTGCGGGTGGCGCTGGCGACGGGTGGGACGTTGGATTTGGACCCCACGTCGCTGGACGCGGTGCGCTCGGACACGCACCTGCCACTCGCGCTGGAGGACGCGCGAGGGCCGGGGCTGGTGGCGGGGGAGCGCTGGCTGGCGCTGCTGCGCGGGGCGCACCGGGTGGTGCGCCGGCCGTGACGCGGGGCTACTCGAAGGGGATGAGGGACAGCTTCGCGCCGGGCTCCGCGCCCAGGGCTTCCTTCGCGCGGGCGGGCAGGTAGGCCACGGTGTTGTCCAGCCGGGCCTGGCAGCGCACCGAGCGGAACCGGTTGCGGCCGGACTCGCGCTCGAAGGCGACGAGCACGTCATCCCCCTCCAGCTCGAAGTCCTCCTCCGCCAGCTTCACGGTGCGGTACTTGCGCACCAGGGAGATGTCGGCGGTGTTGGCCTCGAAGTGGGGGCCGCCGTCGAACGGGTCGATGCGCTCCACGTACTTGAAGCCGATGCGCTCCAGCATGCGCTGCACGCCGCGCGTCTGGGGGCCCACCTCTCCGAGCACCTTCTGCACGCGGTCCGGGAACAGCGACGCGTAGATGTCCGAGGAGGGGAACAGCTCCTTGATGAACTCCTTGTTCTGCCGGCTGAGGCGGTCCGCCTCCTGGTAGGTGAGGCCGGTGAACTTCTTGCCGCACGCCTCCCACAGCAGGCTGCGCCCGTCGGGCAGCAGCGGCGGCAGCAGCTCCGCCAGCACGCGCGGGCGGAAGATGCGCCGGTGCATGGCGACGAAGAGGAAGCGCACGTAGGACAGCTGCTTGCCGGGCTTGTCCGGCGTGGCGCGGTAGGGCGGGTCGACGACGAGGCCGCCCACCTCCGTGGGGCCCTCGTAGTTGTAGGCGATGGAGAGCACCTTGTGCCGCAGGTGCCGCTCGAGGGACGCCGAGTAGTGCTCGCGCTCGCTCACCTCGTAATAGATGTGCGGGGCCTCGTAGGTGCCGTGCTGCGCGATGATCATCGACGTGCCGATGATGAGGTTGTTGCGCACGTCTTCGAGGACGAAGAGGTACTCGCGGTCGAAGGGGTTCTTCACCTTGCCCGCGAAGCTCTTCACCGACTTGTCGATGATGGCCTCGAGCGTCTCCTCGTTGTTCGGCAGGTTGACCGTGTTGAGCACGGCGGCGAGCCGCTTGAGCCCGGCCAGGTCGGTCTTCTGGACGTCACGCAGGAGAAGCATGGGTGTACCCGGGGTGCCCTCTGGGGAGGGGGACCGGAAGGGTGGGGACCATACACCACACCTACGACACGTCAGCCCCCTGGTTGCTCGCTCCGTCGCTTTCGCAACGCGTCATGAGGGCTCGGCGGGTCGGCCGGAGGGCGCCGCGGACCCCGCCCGGAGTGAAACATGTCTCAAACCCTTCGAGGGCCTGTCTGGCTGACTGCCCTGTTGTCAGGCGACTGGGAAGGAATTGATGTGGGAATGAAGCCTGGAATGTCTTGCGCTACGGTGTGTCAATCGTTGGCTGTCAAACCTTCGCAAGGACACACCATTGAGAGCAATCGTCCCCGTAGCGCTTGCGATGTGGCTGGTTCCCGCCCTGGCAACGGCCGGCATCGTGTGGCGTGGTGACTTCGAGTCGGGCGACCGCTCGCAATACTCCGGAACGCAGATGGTGAACGCGGACCGGCTGCAGGTGGTGACGTCACCCGTGGCGGAAGGGAAGTACGCGCTGAAGGTGACGGTGAAGCAGGGCGATGACCCCATCAACGCCAGCGGGAACCGCAACGAGCTGGTGTACCAGGGCCGTGAGGCGGTGGGCTCGGAGTACTACTACCGCTGGAAGGTGATGTTCGCGACGGACTTCCCGAGCGTGGACACGTGGCAGCTCTTCACGCAGTGGCACCACGACGGGTGCTGCGGCTCGCCGCCGGTGGAGTTCTTCGTGAAGGGCGAGGAGATCCGCCTGTCGCTGCCCCGCACGGGCGAGACGCCGTGGAGGACGAAGCTCCAGCGTGGCGTGTGGCACGAGTTCATCCTGCACGCGAAGTGGTCCTCGGACCCGAAGGTGGGCTTCATCGAGCTGTGGCACAACAAGGAGCTGGTGCTGCCCAAGCGGGGCGCGGTGACGATGTACGCGGGGCAGAAGAACTACCTGAAGCTCGGGCTGTATCGGAATGACACGGTGCAGCCGGTGGGCGTCGTGTACCACGACGGTTTCGTGCAGGCGACGACGCTGGCGGATGTGATGGAGACGGAAGAGGAGGAGCAGGAGCCGCCTCCGCCGCCCGTGGATGCCGGGACGCCCCCTGTGGATGCGGGCTCGCCGCCCGTGGATGCGGGGACGCCTCCTGTGGACGCGGGCTCGCCGGAGGAGGAGCCGGGGGACGTGGATGCGGGGACTCCGCCTCCGCCGGGGGATACGGACCCGGAGCAGTCTCCCGGGCCGGGGGTGCCGCCCTCGAATGGCATTCCCTCGGATGCGGATGAGGAGCTGACCGGAGGACCGGTGGGCTGCAGCAGCACGGCGGGTGCTCCGCTCGTCAGTGTTGCGCTGCTCGGACTGCTGGGGCTCGCGGGCTTCCGGAGACGACGGGGCTGAGTGTCATCGGGCGCGCGAGCGATGGGTTCGCGCGCCTGGCTCCGGGCTACGATGGCTCGAAGCCATCTGCTGACTTGACGTGGTGAACGCCTCCCACTGGAGTGGCGCAGCTCAAGGTCCTGGGACCGGGCGCTCCGGTCGGAAGGTTTCCATGCTGCGGCGTGCGTGGTGGCTGCTGTGGTGCGTACTGTGGGTGGGGTGTGGCAGTGGCCCTCGGCAGGTCGTGCGCCTGGAGACGGGACATGCCGACGCCATCACCCATGTTCCTCGCACGGAAGAGTCCCCGCCGGTCGCGCTGGACGAAGAGGACTTCAAAGAAGGGATGGCGGAACTGGCGCGGGGGGGGCGGCCCCCGGCTCGGCCCGCGGAGGCGGCGCGTCTCCTGTTCGCGATGGATGCGCGCGCCGGCACATATGCCTTCGAGCCGCGCAGTCGGCGCATCACGCCGCTGGGACCAGGTGAGCATCTCGGCGCGGAGTTGTCGGACGCGGAGGTGTCCCTGACGCGGGCCTACCTGGCCTGGTGCGAGCGCACGGGCCAGAAGGGGGATTGCCTGCGACTGCTGGTCGAGAGTCCTTCCGTCACCGGTGATGGACGCTTCGCGCTGGCGCTCGCCCTGGCCAAGGGGGCGGTGCTGGAGGAGATGCGGGTCGCCTTCAAGGACATGGCGGACCCGGAAGCCCTGGTCGCGGCGGCGTTATGGACGATGACGCTGTACGCAATCTTGTGGACGGTGCCCGAGCCTTTCTCGAAAGGCGTGGCCGCGACATTGACGGCGTCTCTCATCGTCTACGTTGGATTGGACACGTTCACGGGGCTCGTCCAGGGGTTCAGGCGGCTCTGGGAAGAGTCGGAGCGTGCGTCGAGCTTTGGTGAACTTCGTGATGCGGGCGAGCGATACGGCAAGGTGATGGGGCGGAACGCGGCGAGGGCGTTCGCGATGCTGGCGATGGCCGCGCTGGGCAGCACGCCGACGGCCTTCGCCGCGAAGTTGCCGAAGCTCCCCGGAGCCGCTCAGGCGACGGTACGTGCCGAAGCACAGGCTGGAATCGTGTACGGCGCGGTGGGGCAGGTGGCGTCGGTGGCCCTGACGGCCGAGGGTGTCACCCTGGGCCTCGCCCCTGGAGCCGTGGCCATGGCTGCGCGGGGGAAGGGGGGCGCGGGCGCGTCCAGGGCAACTGGAGGCAGGGCCTGGAAGTCGCACAGCGGGTTCAGGAAGGCGATGGGGAAGGCGGGGCCGGGCAAGGAGTGGCACCACATCGTCGAGCAGACCCCGGGTAACGTGCGGCGGTTCGGACCCGAGGCCATCCACAACACCAGCAACGTCGTTCCGCTGGACAAGGCGCTCCATACGCGAGTGAGCGCGTTCTACTCATCCCTCCGTGAGAGCATCACCGGCTCGGATACGCTGACAGTGCGACAGTGGCTCGGTACGAAGTCCTATGAGGCACAGCGCGATTTCGGGCTGCTAGCCATGCGGAACATCCAGACGGGAGTATGGCGGTGACGCTCGAGCAGTTAGTTGAACGCTTTGCGCATCACACGGTTGCTCAGACCGAAGCAATCTTCCGGGGAGATGCAAAGACCGGAAACAAGCACGCCAGACAACGCGTAGCGGCATTCAAGAAGCTGCGAACCTTTGGGGATGCCGGACGTGATGCCCTGGCCTCGCTTTTCGCTCATCCCAATGTGGATGTGCGGACCATGGCCGCGACATATCTGCTGCGCCATCGGACCAAGGAGGCTGTGGCCGTCCTCGAAGAGGCTGCCAGAGGACAGGGCCTCATCGCGTTCGAAGCGGGGCAGGCACTGGAACGCTGGAAGGAGGGGGCCTGGGCCCTCGACCCGGAGTAGCTCCACTCTCCGGTGCTTGAAGCTCCGCGCCTCCCGTGGGAGGAACCGCGGGCATGAGCCACGACTCGCGTGATGGTGACGAAGCCGTACCCCACCTGAGCCCCGAGGAGTTCCGCAAGCTCGGACACCGGATGGTGGACTGGATTGCGGATTATTGGTCCCGCCTCGAGTCCTTCCCTGTCCGTTCGCAGGTCTCCCCCGGAGATGTCGCCTCGAAGCTCCCCGCCCATCCCCCCGAGGAGGGCCTGGCCGGTGAGCAGGGCTGGGACGCCATCTTCCGCGACCTCGAAGACGTCGTGGTGCCGGGGCTGACGCACTGGCAGTCCCCGTCCTTCTTCGCCTACTTCCCCGCCAACGCCTCCGGCCCCGCCGTCCTGGGCGAGCTCCTCTCAGCCGGCCTCGGCGTGCAGGGCATGCTCTGGTCCACCAGCCCCGCTGCCACCGAGATGGAGACCCGCGTCCTGGACTGGCTCGCGGAGCTGACGGCCCTGCCCGCGTCCTTCCGCTCCACCTCCGCCACCGGCGGCGGCGTCATCCAGGGCACTGCCAGCGAGGCCACCCTCGTCGCCATGGTCGCCGCCCGCGAGCGCGTCCGCCGTCACGGCGCACCCGCGGACGCCCAGTGGGTGGCGTACTCCTCCACCCAGGCGCACTCGTCCGTGCTCAAGGCCGCCATGCTCTGCGGCGTCGCCCGGGGCGCGGACGACACGGTCCACGTCCGGCAACTGGAGACCGATGCCCACTTCGCGCTCCGTCCCGACGTCCTCGAGCGCGCCATTCGCGAGGACCTCGCAGCGGGACGGCGGCCCTTCTTCGTCTGCGCCACCGTGGGCTCCACGTCCTCCGGAGCAGTCGACCCCGTCCGCGCCGTGGCCGGCGTCCTGGAGCGCACTGGCGTGAAGGCGGCGGGTTGCTGGCTGCACGTGGACGCCGCGTGGGCCGGCGCAGCGCTGGTATGCGACGAGCACCGGGCGCTGCTGGACGGCGTGGAGCTGGTGGACTCGTTCGCCTTCAACCCGCACAAGTGGCTGCTGACCAACTTCGACTGCAATGCCTTCTACACGCGCGACCGGAGCGCCCTGCTGGACGCGCTGAGCGTGACGCCCGAGTACCTGCGCAACGCGGCCAGCGCGAGCGGCGCCGTCATCGACTACCGCGACTGGCAGGTTCCGCTGGGCCGCCGCTTCCGCGCGCTGAAGCTCTGGTTCGTGCTGCGGCACTACGGCGCGCGCGGCCTGCGCACCCATGTCCGGGGCCACGTGAAGCTGGCCGGAGACTTCGAGACCTGGGTGAGGGAAGACGCGCGCTTCGAGCTCGCCGCGCCGCGCTCGCTGTCGCTCGTGTGCTTCCGGCTCAAGCCCCTGCCCGGCGAGGCGTCCGACGCCACCGATGCCCGCAACCGCGCCCTGCTGGAGCGGGTCAACTCCACGGGCCGGCTGTTCCTCACGCACACCGTGCTTCCTTCCGTGGATGGCACGCCCGCCCGCTATGTGCTGCGCATGGCCATCGGCGGCACGTACACGAAGGCGCGGCACGTGCGCGCCGCCTGGGACGCGCTCTCCGCTGCCGCCGGCTGAGCGACACGCAGGGGATTCGGTAACGCGGCCGCAGGGTCGGACTCTCATTCTGAGTCCCCGAGGCGGCTGCCGGACGCGGCCGTTCCAAACCTGTCCGACTGTCCGACAGGTTTGCGCCAGGTGTCGCCGGCAGGGGCCACAGCTGGGGGCTCAGTTTCTCAGGATGAGAACCGCACCCGTTTCCCGGGGCTCGTGGGAAGGCCGCTCGCAATCGCGCGTTGCGCGGCACGTCTTCCCGCTTCGTGAACCCGAGCTTCCCTGGAGGCCGTCATGAAACGCGCACTGCTCCGCGGATGGGTGCCGCGCAAGCCAGCGCCACCCGCCTCAGCGTCCACCACCCGCTGAGCGCCGGGCTCGCCTGCCTGCTCACCGGAGGCCTTGCGTCGCGGCCCGTGTGGCATCATGGCAACCCAGCATGGAGCCCCACCGCGGCGTCGCGCTCGTCCTCAGCTACCAGTACCCGGGCAAGTACGCCTTCACCGTGCTCGCCGGAGCCGTGGAGTCGGACCCGGCGCTCGCGGACGTCACGCTCCACTTCCCGAGGGACCGCGAGACGCTCCTGGCCACCGTGCGCGAGCGCGCGGACGCGGGCGACACCGTGGTAGCCGCCTGGTCCTTCTACTCGGCCAGCTTCGGCCCCGCCGCCGAAGAGCTCGCCTGGGTGCGTGAGCGCCTGGAGGGACGCGACGTCCTCTGCATCGCCGGCGGCGTCCACGCCACCGCAGAGCCGCTCCAGACGCTCCAGGCCGGCTTCGACCTCATCGCCATCGGCGAGGGTGAGCACTCGCTGCGCGCCCTGCTGGGCCGGGTGCTGCGCGGCGAGGACCCTCGCGCCACGCACGGCACCGCGCACCTGAAGGACGGGAAGCTGGTGCAGCACGGCCGGGGCGAGGGCGTCCAGCTCGACGACTTCCCGCCCTTCGCCGCGCGCAACGCCATGTACGGCGCCATCGAAGTCACGCGCGGCTGCATCTACGCCTGCCGCTTCTGCCAGACGCCCTTCATGTCCAAGGCCCGCTTCCGCCACCGCTCCGTGGCCAACGTGGCGCACTGGGCCCGCGAGCTGCGCCGCTCGGGCCGGCGAGACATCCGCTTCATCACCCCCACGTCCATGTCCTACGGCACTGCCGACGAGTCGGTGAACCTGGCCGCCGTGGAGGAACTGCTCGCCGCCGTACGCGAGGCCATGGCCCCGGACGGGCGCATCTACTACGGCACCTTCCCCTCGGAGGTCCGTCCCGAGCACGTCACGCCCGAGGCGCTGGCGCTCCTCAAGCGCTACGTGCACAACGACAACCTCATCATCGGCGGGCAGTCCGGCTCCGAGCGCATCCTCCAGAGCACCCGCCGGGGCCACGACGTGGAGGCAGTGGTGCGCGCCACGCGAATCGCGGTGGAGGGCGGCTTCGTGCCCAACGTGGACTTCATCCTCGGCCTACCCGGCGAGGAGCGCTCCGACGTGGACGCCACCGTGGCCCTCATGGAGCGGCTGGCCGCGCTGGGCGCCCGCGTGCACGGGCACACCTTCATGCCGCTGCCCGGCACGCCCTTCCGGGACGCGCCTCCCGGCCGTGTCGACGAGGAGACGCAGCGCAAGCTGGACCGGCTGGCCTCGCAGGGGCGCCTGTACGGCCACTGGAAGCAGCAGGCCGCGCTCGCGGAGGGCATCGCCGCCCGCCGCCGGCCCCGCGCCGGCTGAGCCGCCTTCCGCGAGTCATCCCGTGCACGACTCGCGGCACGGAGCGCGCCGATTTCCCTGGCGGGCGGTGTAGCGTCGGCGTCTCACCGCTCACGAAGGAGCAGGACTCCGATGGCCGCGCAGACGATGGAGCAGCTCGTTTCCCTGTGTAAGCGCCGGGGCTTCATCTTCCCAAGGTCCGCCATCTACGGAGGGCTGCAGGGTACGTACGACTACGGCCCGCTCGGCGTCGAGCTGAAGAACAACCTGAAGCTGGCCTGGTGGCGCGCCAACGTCTGGGAGCGCGAGGACATGGAGGGCATCGACGCCGCCATCCTCATGAACAAGCTCGCGTGGCGCTACTCGGGGCACGAAGAGACCTTCGTGGACCCCATGGTCGACTGCAAGGGCTGCAAGATGCGCTGGCGCGCGGACCAGATTGCCGGCAAGTGCCCCAGCTGCGGCTCCGCCGAGCTCACCGAGCCCCGCCCGTTCAACCTGATGTTCAAGACGCAGGTCGGACCGGTGCCGGACCCCGAGTCCTTCTCGTACCTGCGCCCCGAGACGGCCCAGGGCATCTTCCTCAACTTCAAGCACGTCCTCGACTCCACCTCCCGCAAGCTCCCCTTCGGCATCGCCCAGATTGGCAAGTCGTTCCGAAACGAAATCACCCCGCGCAACTTCATCTTCCGCGTGCGTGAGTTCGAGCAGATGGAAATCGAGTTCTTCGTGAAGCCCGGCGAGGACGAGGCCTGGCACCAGAAGTGGGTCGAGGACCGCATCAACTGGTGGATCTCCGTCGGGCTCTCCCGGCAGAACCTGGAGCCGTACCACCAGAAGGCGAACGAGCTGGCGCACTACGCCAAGGCCACGGTCGACCTGCTCTACCGCTTCCCGCATGGCCTCGAGGAGCTCGAGGGCATCGCCAACCGCACCGACTACGACCTGGGCTCCCACAGCAAGGACCAGGGCTCGCTCGGGCTGAAGGCGCGCGTGTCCCCCAACGCCCACAGCACCGAGAAGCTCACGTACTTCGACCCCGAGACGAAGCAGCACGTGGTGCCGTTCGTGATTGAGCCGTCCGCCGGTGTCGACCGCGGCGTGCTCGCGGTGCTCAGCGAGGCGTATGCCGAGGAGCAGGTGAAGCCCGCTCCGGCGGACCGCCTGAAGCCGATTGAAGAGGCGCTCGGCACGTTCCTCAAGTCCGTGGGCCGCAACGACAAGCTCCCGGCGGACATGAAGAACGCCATCCTCGCGGAGGGGGAGCGCATCGCCGGCGCGCTCGGCGAGCGGCTCGCGTCCGTCACCGGCCTGCTGTCCATGCCGGGCGCGGAGAGCATCGAGGTCGCCAAGAAGCTCCGCGGCCAGGTGGACCCCGTCGTCGACGAGTTCTACCGGACGGTGCTGCACTTCAAGCCGCGCCTGGCGCCCATCAAGGTGGCCGTGCTGCCCTTGAAGAAGAACCACCCGGGCATCGTGAGCGTGGCCAAGGGCATCCGCCGGCAGCTCCAGTCCTCGGGCTCCATGCGCGTCGTCTACGACGACACCGGCGCCATCGGAAAGCTGTACCGGCGCCAGGACGAGATTGGCACCCCCTTCTGCGTCACGGTGGACTTCGACACGCTCGGCGACGGCAAGGACGCGTCCTCGAAGGACACCGTCACGGTGCGTCACCGCGACTCCATGGCCCAGGAGCGCATCACCATCTCCGAGCTGGAGACGTACCTGCGAGAGAAGATGGCCTGAGCCACCCCCGCCTAGTATGCATGGGGGGCGATGTCCTCCGATTCGGCCCCGCCCTACTGGCTCCTCATCTCCGTCCTGTTCAGCACCCAGCCGCTGACGCCAGCGCTGGCGATGACGCTGCACCAGGCCGCCTTCGAGCTGCACCGGCGTGGTGACGGGATGAAGCAGGTCGCCGGGGACATGCTGAGCGGCAGGGTGGTGAACCTGCGCAAGGACGTGTCCCTGGGCGGCATCTCCGGGCCCGCCTTCGAGGCGGAAATCGACACCGAGCGCGGCTCCGGCGTGGTGCGCTTCATCCTCACGCGCCAGGGCATCGAGCTGATGCAGCAGCAGGCCGCCGAGCCGCCCCGGCCCAAGTACCTCAACTGAGCCGCCGGGGGGCTGCCCGCCTGGTTCCTCCCTGCGCACAGAGGCCGGCCGTCCCCACCTTCGAGGCAAGGCGTCAACGCACCTCTGCTCGAAGGAGCCTCACGACATGGACCCGAAGGAATACCTGAAGACGGGCACCGGCATCCCCCTGGACCCCGCGAAGCAGAAGGACCCCGACGAGGACGGCGAGCGCGTCCCCGCGGAGGGGCGCTCCGACTACCTCAATGACGTGACGGAGCAGAACGGGGGCCAGCGCACGGACGTGGACCTCCCGTGGAAGGGCACCCCCGAGCTGCAGACCGAGCACCGCCAGCGCTACGACAAGTCGAGCAACAAGCGGAAGGGCTGAGCCGCGGCCCCTCGACGCTCAGGTGTCGAGGCTGAGGCGGTTCTTGTTGCCCATGTGGATGATGGCGTTGCCCAGCGTGGCGGCGGAGAGCGTGGCGAGGTCGTGGAGCACCTGCTCCTGCTTCGCCTGCTCCGAGCCCGGCTCCGCAGGCGTCTGCGGCATCCCCGCCTTGGAGCCATCCTGGGCGATGGGGCCGCGGCCGATGGCCCCCAGGTAGGTGTTCATCAGGCCGGTGTGCGGCGCGCTGCCCACGGAGGCCAGCGCCGAGGCCACCACCGCGCCGCCGGACGCCATCAGCGGGTCTCCCGGACCGGGAGTCGCCGCGGAGAGGCCGCCGTTGAGGCGCGCGCCGAAGCCGGTGCTCCCGGGGCCCTGGGTGGCCTGCGTGGTGGGCGGCTGGACGCGGGGACCGTTGAGCGAGTTGATGCGGTTCATGGCGGCTCCATCGCTGCCCGCAACGGACGCACACCTCGTGCGTGTCGGGCCTCTAATCTCATTATCGCCCGGCCCGGCCGGAAGTTGCGTCCCCCCGAAAACGCCCGAAGGCCGCGGACTTACGGGCGTGCTCCCCGTAACTCCACGGCCTCCGGAAGCCCTTGCGCGACAGCCGGGCCTAGAACTGGTGGGCCTCGGTGGACTCGTGCAGGGCGAGCGTGCTGGCGTTGCCGCCGGAGATGACCTCGGCGACCTGGTCGAAGTAGCCGGTGCCCACCTC
Source organism: Pyxidicoccus xibeiensis (assembly GCF_024198175.1). NCBI lineage: Bacteria > Pseudomonadati > Myxococcota > Myxococcia > Myxococcales > Myxococcaceae > Pyxidicoccus > Pyxidicoccus xibeiensis. The sequence continues at coordinate 462,094 of NZ_JAJVKV010000007.1, read as the reverse complement.
GCGCTGGTGGCGCGTGGCGGTGTAGCCGTCCTTCTCCGCCGCGAACTCGGCCTGCTGCAGCTCGCTGTAGGCCGCCATGCCGCGGTCCTTGTACTTCCGCGCCAGCTCGTACATCGCGAAGTTCAGCGCGTGGAAGCCGGCCAGGGTGACGAACTGGAACTTGTAGCCCATGGCGCCCAGCTCGCGCTGGAACTTGGCGATGGTGGCGTCGTCCAGGTTCTTCTTCCAGTTGAAGGACGGCGAGCAGTTGTAGGCCAAGAGCTTGTTCGGGTACTTCGCGCGGATGCTCTCGGCGAACTTCTTCGCCTGGGCCAGGTCCGGGGTGCTCGTCTCGCACCACACCAGGTCCGCGTACGGGGCGTACGCCAGGCCGCGCGCAATGGCGCAGTCCAGGCCGCCGTTGAGGCGGTAGAAGCCCTCGGCGGTGCGGCCGGCCTTCTTGTCGATGAAGGCGTGGTCGTACTCGTCCGCGTCGCTCATCAGCAGCTTGGCGCTGTCCGCGTCCGTGCGGGCCACCACCAGCGTGGGCACGCCCATGACGTCCGCCGCCAGGCGCGCCGCCGTCAGGGTGCGGATGAAGTGGCTGGTCGGCACCAGCACCTTGCCGCCCATGTGGCCACACTTCTTCTCGCTGGCCAGCTGGTCCTCGAAGTGCACGCCGGCGGCGCCCGCCTCAATCATGCTCTTCATCAGCTCGAAGGCGTTGAGCGGGCCTCCGAAGCCGGCCTCCGCGTCCGCGATGATGGGCGCGAACCAGTAGCGGTCCTTGCGGCCCTCCGCGTGGTCAATCTGGTCCGCGCGGCGCAGGGAGTTGTTGATCTTCTTCACCACCGCCGGGACGCTGTCCACCGGGTAGAGGCTCTGGTCCGGGTACATCTGCCCGGCCGAGTTGGCGTCCGCCGCCACCTGCCAGCCGGACAGATAGATGGCCTTCAGCCCCGCGCGCACCATCTGCACGGCCTGGTTGCCGGTGAGCGAGCCGAGCGCGTTGATGTACTCCTCGGTGTGGAGCAGCTCCCAGAGCTTCTTCGCGCCCATCTCCGCCAGCGTGTAGCTGATGGTGACGGAGCCGCGCAGCTTCTCCACGTCCTTCTGGGAGTAGGTGCGGGTGATTCCCTCGAAGCGCTGAGCGTGGAGCTTGGCGTGAGGGGAGGCTTCGGTCGTCGTCGTCGTGGCGTCGTACATCGATGGCTCCTCGCTACAGAGAGTCGTTGAAGGTGGGTGCTGCCGGGTCAGCTCGTCGAGTCGAGTGCTTCGTAGGCGGGCAGGGTGAGGAAGTCCTCGAAGGTGGACGCGGTGGACAGCCGCTCGAAGAGGGCGCGGGCGCGCTCCAGGTGGGCGGCGCCGTAGCGCTCCTTGGCGCCCTCCTTCTCGAGGTGGGCCATCTCCTCGGCCAGCAGCGTGCGGAACAGCTCCGCCGTCACCTTGCGGCCGTCGTCCAGCGAGGCGCCGTGGTGCAGCCACTGCCACACCTGCGCGCGGGAGATCTCCGCGGTGGCCGCGTCCTCCATCAGGTTGTAGAGCGGCACGCAGCCCAGGCCGCCCAGCCAGGCGGCGGTGTACTGGATGCCCACGCGCAGGTTGTGGCGCAGGCCCTCCTCGGTGCGGGTGCCGGAGGGCACCTTGAGCAGCTCCGCCTCGCCGATGCGCACGTCCTCGCGCTTGTTGGAGAGCTGGTTGGGGCCCTTCATGTGCTCGTCGAAGATGGCGCGGGCCACGGGGACGAGGCCCGGGTGGGCCACCCAGGTGCCGTCGTGGCCGTTCTTCACCTCGCGCAGCTTGTCCACGCGGACCTTGTCCAGCACGGCCTCGTTGGCGGCCGCGTCACCCTTGATGGGGATGAAGGCGGCCATGCCGCCCATGGCGTGCACGTTGCGGCGGTGGCACGTCTGGATGAGCAGCTGCGAGTAGGCGTTGAGGAACGCCTTGTCCATCGTCACCTGGCCGCGGTCGGGCAGCACGACGCTGGTGTCCGACTGGAGCGTCTTGATGAAGCTGAAGATGTAGTCCCAGCGGCCGCAGTTGAGGCCGGCCGAGTGCTCGCGCAGCTCGTAGAGGATTTCGTCCATCTCGAACGCGGCGGGCAGCGTCTCGATGAGGACGGTGGCCTTGATGGTGCCCCGGGGGATGTCGAGCTCCGACTGGGCCAGGTGGAACACGTCGTTCCACAGCCGGGCCTCCAGGTGGCTCTGCATCTTCGGCAGGTAGAAGTACGGGCCGGTGCCGCGCGCCAGCTGCTCGCGGGCGTTGTGGAAGAAGAAGAGGCCGAAGTCGAACAGCGAGCCGGAGATGGGCTTGCCGTCGATTTCCACGTGGCGCTCGGGCAGGTGCCAGCCGCGGGGACGCACGAAGAGGACGGCCGTCTTCGGGTTCAGGGCGTAGTGCTTGCCGCCCTCGGCGGTGAAGGAGATGCTCTTCCGGACGGCGTCGCGCAGGTTGAGCTGCCCGCGCACCACGTTGTCCCAGGTAGGGCTGTTGGCGTCCTCGAAGTCCGCCATGAAGACGTTCGCCCCGGAGTTGAGGGCGTTGATGATCATCTTCCGGTCCACCGGGCCGGTGATTTCCACGCGGCGGTCCTGGAGGTCCGCGGGCAGGGGCGCCACCGTCCAGCTGCCCTCCCGGATGGAGCGCGTCTCCGCCAGGAAGTGGGGCCGCTCACCCTTGCGCCAGGACTCCTGCACCGCCTTGCGGCGCTCCAGCAGCGCCAGCCGGCGCTCCCCGAAGGTGCGGGCCAGCTTCGCCACGAATTCCATGGCTTCCGGCGTGAGCACCTCGGCGTAGTCGGGGTGCCAGGCCCCCTTCACCACCACCCCATGGCCAAAGGTCGGGGACTTCATCGAAGGGACTGCCTCGCTCATCCGGTCTCCTTGGCCTGCTGCGTTGTAAATCCGCTGTGACGGTTCGGAAAATGGATCTTCCGAGGGGAGAAGGGAAGTGTTGGTGAAGTTCTGCCTGCTTGCCTGTAATCCTGTCAACAACCATCGCATTAAATCTGTAAATCAACAAACGGGGGCGAGGGGCGGGCGGGATGGGCGGCCTGGCGGGATGCAATCGGCGGCAACAGCCTTCGTAGGTAGGAATGCGGGCCGCCAACGCCAAGGGGGCCGCACAGAGGAGAGACACGCAATGGACGCCATGAAGCGCTGCACGGCCTGCACGGAGGAGATGAGGGTGGAGGCCACGAGGTGCCCGCACTGCGGCTCCCGCGCGGAGCCGTTCCACCGCGGCGTCGAGGGGCGGACGCTCTTCGGGGTGTGCGCGGCGCTGGCCCAGCAGCTCAACGTGGACGCGGCGCTGGTGCGCGTGGGCTTCGTGGTGGCGCTGGCGGTGTCCGGCGGGACGGCGCTGCTGGTGTACCTGCTGCTGTGGGCCTTCACGCCGCCCTCCGTCCACGGCAAGGCCCCGCTGCAGCGGACCGTGGACTGGCTCTCCAGCATCGGCAACTCGGACGAGCCCCAGGTCGAGCGGCGCGTCTGAGCGGGCGGTGAAGTTGTAAATGCGGACTGGCGGGCGGGGTGGATGCTTCGGCGCGGGCCGAAACATCCGCCCCCCGCGGGCCCGTAGAAGGCCCTCCATTCCCAGCGCTCACAGGCGCGCGGATGGAGGAGCCCCTGGATGTCGCAGCCGAGAGACGCGGTCGCCGCGGCGACCCACCCGGACCCGTACCCCTATTACGCGGAGCTGGTGGCGCGCCGGCCCTTCTACAAGGACGCCGCGCTGGGGCTGTGGGTGGCCTCGAGCGCCCGGGCGGTGACGGCGGTGCTGATGGAGCCCGCGTGCCGCGTACGACCTTCGTCGGAGCCGGTGCCCCGAGCGCTGCTCGGCTCGTCCGCCGCGGACGTCTTCCGGCACCTCGTCCGGATGAATGACGGGGAGGGGCACTGCCCCATGAAGGGGGCGGTCTCCGCGTTCCTGGACGCCTTCGACGAGCGTCGGGTCCTGGACGAGACGCGGCGGCGGGCACGCCTGCTCGCCGGCTCCGGGCGGCTTCGGGAATGGACGTTCCAGCTGCCGGTGTCGGTGGTGGGGGGCCTGCTCGGGCTGCCGGATGACTCGCTTCCGCATGTCGCCCGGTGGACGGAGGACTTCGTCCGGGGCATCGCGCCTGGCGCCAGTCCCGGGCAGGTGGAGCGGGCGGGGAGCGCCGCGGCGCGGCTGCTGGCGGTGTTCCGCACGGCGCTGGATGGCCCGCTGGCGCGGCTGGCGGGGCAGGTGGAGCGCTTCGGGCCGGCGGGGCTGGAGGCGGTGCTCGCCAACGTCGTCGGGTTCCTGTCCCAGACGTACGACGCGACGGCGGGTCTGCTCGGCAATGCGGTGGTGGCGTTGTCGAGGCAGTCGTCTCTGCTCGGAGCGACCAGCGCCGAGACGCTCCTGCCCGCGTTCCTCGACGAGGTGCTCCGGTTCGACTCGCCGGTGCAGAACACCCGTCGCTTCCTCGCGGCGGACGCAGTCATCGAAGGACAGGCGCTGCGGGCCGGGGACGTCGTCCTCGTCGTCCTGGCCGCCGCCAACCGGGACCCGGAGGCCAACGCCGACCCCGAGCGGTTCGACCTCCACCGGCAGGCGCGGCGCGTCTTCTCCTTCGGCGTCGGCGCGCACGCCTGTCCGGGGCAGGCACTGGCGAAGGTCATCGCCCGTGGCGCCCTGGAGGCGCTGCTCGCGGCGGGCCTGGAGGTCCGCGACTTCACCTACCTGCCGTCCGTGAACGGCCGCATCCCCCTCTTCAGCGAGAGCGAGCTCCAGCCATGATTGCCGTCATCTTCGAGGTGCAGGTCCGGGAGGAAGGTCAGCGCGAGTACCTGGACACGGCGGCGAAGCTCCGTCCGCTGCTGGAGAAGGTGGACGGGTTCCTCTCCATCGAGCGCTTCCAGAGCCTGTCCCAGCCGGGGAAGCTCCTGTCGCTGTCGTTCTGGCGGGACGAGCAGGCCGTGCAGGCCTGGCGCCAGTTGGAGGAACACCGCGCCGCCCAGGCGAGGGGGCGGGCCTCCGTCTTCGAGGACTACCGGCTCCGCGTCGCCAGCGTGCTCCGGGACTATGGCCTATCCGAGCGCGCTGAGGCGCCCGGCGACAGCCGCGGCGTCCACGGCTGAGGTTCAGGGCAGCTTCGGACGGATGATGCGCGGCGCCTCCGGGTTGACGTCCAGGAGGCGCACGCCGTCTCCCTCCCGCACGGTGCCGCCCCTCAGTACCCGGGCGAGCTGCCCGCGCCGGCCCCAGCTCTCCTTCAAGAGGCCCGGCCGCAGTGCATCCAGCTTCCAGCACGGCACGCACGGCTCGGTCAGCTCCACCACCACCTCGTCACCCAGCGCCAGCCGCTGGCCCGGGGGCAGGGCGTCCAGCGGCAGCCCCTCCACCAGCACGTTCTCCTTCAGCGCCCCCACCGGCACGTCCAGCGCCGCGCGCGAGGCCTCGTCCAGCAGCAGCACCTGCCGCTTGTGGCCCCGGGCTCGCAAGCTGTGCCGGTCCTCCGCGAGCCCCTGCTGCTCCACCGCCGTTGCCTCCGCGACACGGCGCATGGGCGTGCCCCTTGCCTGGGCGAGCAGGAGGGCGCGGATGGTGCCGGTACCGGTTGCGGTGGGAGTGCTCACGGGCCAACGGTAATCACGGCGGACTCGTGGCCGCGAGGCCCGCCTGTTATTCGCTGCGCACCACCTTCATTTCCCCAGGAGTCCGCGCGTGAGCACGAAGAACGTTCGCATCGAGAAGGACACCTTCGGCCCCATCGAGGTGCCCGCCGAGCGCCTCTGGGGCGCGCAGACGCAGCGCAGCCTCCAGAACTTCGCCATCTCCACCGAGCGCATGCCGCCCGCCCTCATCCGCGCGCTCACCCTGGTGAAGAAGGCCGCCGCGCTCGTCAACCAGGAGAACGGCACCCTGGCGAAGGACAAGGGCGACGCCATCGTCCGGGCCGCCGACGAGGTCCTCGCCGGCAAGCACGACGGCGATTTCCCCCTGAGCATCTGGCAGACGGGCAGCGGCACCCAGACGAACATGAACGTCAACGAGGTGCTGGCCAACCGCGCCTCGGAGCTGCTCGGCGGTGAGCGCGGCGAGGCCCGCAAGGTCCACCCCAACGACGACGTCAACAAGGGGCAGAGCTCCAACGACGTCTTCCCCACCGCGATGAGCGTGGCCGCCGTCACCGCCCTCGGCGAGCAGGTCATCCCCGAGCTGAAGGCCCTGCGCGACGTGCTCGCAGACAAGTCCCGCGCCTTCAAGGACGTGGTGAAGATTGGCCGCACCCACCTCCAGGACGCCACCCCGCTGACGCTGGGGCAGGAGGTCAGCGGCTACGTGGCCCAGTTGGACCACGCCCTGGCCCACCTGGAGCTGAGCCTGCCGCACCTGTGCGAGCTGGCCCTGGGCGGCACCGCCGTGGGCACCGGGCTCAACGCGCCCCGGGGCTATGCCGCGCGCGTCGCGCAGGAGATTGCCCGCCTCACCGGCCACCCCTTCGTCACCGCGCCCAACAAGTTCGAGGCGCTCGCCGCCAATGACGCCCTCGTCCACGCCCACGGCGGCCTCAAGGGACTGGCGGCCGCGCTCTTCAAGGTGGCCAACGACATCCGCTGGCTGTCCTCCGGGCCGCGCTCCGGCCTGGGCGAAATCACCATTCCGGAGAACGAGCCGGGCAGCTCCATCATGCCGGGCAAGGTGAACCCCACCCAGAGCGAGGCGATGACCATGCTCTGCGCCCAGGTGATGGGCAACGACGTGGCCATCTCCGTGGGCGGCGCGTCCGGCAACTTCGAGCTCAACGTCTTCAAGCCCCTCATCATCCACAACGTCCTGCAGAGCTGCCGGCTGCTCGCGGACGGGATGCGCAGCTTCCGCCTCCACTGCGCCGTGGGAATCGAACCCAACATGCCGCGCATCAAGGAGAACCTGGAGCGCAGCCTGATGCTCGTCACCGCCCTCAACCCGCACATCGGCTACGACAACGCCGCGAAGATCGCCAAGACGGCCCACAAGCAGGGCAAGACGCTCAAGGAGGTCGCCGTCGAGCTGGGGCTGCTCACCGCCGAGCAGTTCGACCAGTGGGTCCGTCCAGAGGCCATGACGGGCCAGAAGGACTGACGCCCGCCAGGGCTCCAGGGCACGGGTACGCCAGGGCCTACACCCTGGCGGATGCCCCTCCGGAGGGCGTCCAGGAGGGCGCCGGGGGAGGGAACCGTAGCGCAGCGTACGCTCCGGGAAGAACGAGCGGGCGCGGAGGCGGGAGGGAGATTAGGGTACTGGGGCCATGAACGTCCCCTTCGTCATTGAGACCACGCACCGCGGCGAGCGGGCGTACGACCTCTACAGCCGGCTCCTCAAGGACCGCATCATCATGCTGGGTACGCCCGTCAACGACGACGTGGCGAACATCATCGTGGCCCAGCTCCTGTTCCTGGAGTCCGAGGACCCCGACAAGGGCATCAACCTCTACATCAACTCGCCGGGTGGCTCGGTGACGGCCGGGCTCGCCATCTACGACACCATGCAGTACGTGAAGTGTCCGGTGTCGACCATCTGCGTCGGGCAGGCGGCCTCCATGGGCGCGCTGCTGCTGCTGGCCGGGGCGAAGGGCAAGCGGTACGCGCTCCCCAACAGCCGCATCATGATTCACCAGCCGCTGGGCGGCGCGCAGGGCCAGGCCACGGACATCGACATCCAGGCCAAGGAAATCCTCCGCCTGCGCGCCTACATCAACGGCCTCATCGTGAAGCACACGGGCCACACCATCGAGCGCATCGAGAAGGACACCGAGCGCGACTACTTCATGAGCGCCGAGGATGCCCGGCAGTACGGCCTCATCGACGAGGTGGTGGAGAAGCAGCGCATCATGACCCCGGCCGCCGGGAAGTAGTCCTCACGCTGCCCCCGCCCGCTCCGGTGGCGCGGGGGCCGGTCCGCCCGGGTGGGCTCCAGGCAGGGAAGTGCCTTCCGCCCGGTCTCATCCCCCCGGGCACCTCCGGGGCGCGGCAGTCGTGCCCATCCTTCAGCCATTCCCGAGGCGTCTGGGCGCAGGCTCTGCGCCGGTAGCCCAGGCAGGCGCACTTTCTTCGCGCCCGCCGTGGAGGCTCCCTCGCCTGCGACTGGCATGCTCCGTGCTCAAACTCGGAGTATGCCCCCGTCTCCCTATTGCGCCGTCTTCCACGTCTTCCTGTCAGGTGTCGTCCTCGCGGGCGCCGCGTGCGCGGGCCCCACGGGCAGGCGGCCCGAGCCTCCATCGGCGTACTCCGTCCAGCAGGAGCTCGGGCAGCGGGACGTCATCCAGGCGGGGCAGGAATACGCCCAGAACAACAGCCTGCTGGTGGCCGAGGCCAGCGAGGCCGTGGAGCTGCGCCCGAACTACTGGCGCATCCGCTTCGCGCTGGCGGAGCAGCCCGGACGCTTCCTGGAGCTGGAGTTCGACGAGCTGGCCCGCCGGGTGACGCAGGCCCGGGAGATTGAAATCATTCCGGGCGAGCTCCCCCCGGGCTCGGCGCAGGGCGGGAGCGAGGGCGTGCCCGCAGCGGGGCAGGGCCGGGGGCCCATTCCCTGACCTGGCGCGTGCTACGCTCCTCGGACGTGCCACCGCACATGCGTGGAGGATGCGCCCATGGAGTTCGAGCTCATCGAGCCGGGTCATTCCAGTGTGCTCCCGGAGATGCTCTTCCTCGCGGTGCTCGTCGGCCCCGCCCTGTGGCATTGGCTGCACCGGAGTCCGCGTAACGCCCGCGACGTCCTGCTGTCGGCGCCTGACCAGCCGGCGGGGCGCCTCCGACGCTTCCTGGACTTCTCCGGGTGGTTGCTACAGGCGGGCCTCGTGATGCTTCCGCTCTCGCTCGTGCTTGCGGGGATGGTCGCCGCCGATTCCTTGAAGCCCGGTTGCGTAGTGGGCAGCGGGCCTTCGACCTACGTCGACATCCATGCGTCATGGGGCTGGGGGGCCATGCTCAGCGTCGCGGGGGCCATTCCCCTCGTTCGTTGGCTGCGGAGTCCCGTCAGCCCTCGCGACGTGCTCCGCCTCAACCCACGGGCGTAGCTTCTACGTCTCACCCTCGTCGAAGAGGCCCGTGGGCAGGCCGTCGATGCTGTGCGCGTTCTTCTTGCGCCGGTACTCCTCCAGCCCCTCCTCGCCCTTGTTCTCCGCCCAGCGCGTGAGCGTGGGCCTGTCCTCGGTGTACTCGTAGAGGGGCACGCTGTAGCCACAGGACTTCTGCACGAGGTCGATGTCGAGCTTCACCATCTGTCGCGCCCCCAGCGGCTCCACGCCGCCGAACTCGGAGGCCAGCAGCCGGGTGTACTCGGGGCTGCCCCGGCGCAGCACCTGGCCCCGTCCGAAGAGGCGCAGAATCATGGGCGGCCCCTCGAAGGCGCAGAACATGAGGGTGAGGCGTCCGTCGGCGCGCAGGTGCGCGGCCGTCTCATTCCCACTGCCGGTGAGGTCCAGGTAGACGACCTCGCTGGGGCCGAGCACGCGAAGCGAGTCGAGCCCCTTCGGCGAGACGTTCACCCGCCCGGTGCTGGCGGCGGAGGCGGTGAAGAACATCCGCTGGCGCAGGATGAAGTCGCGGTGGATGGGCTCGAGCTGCGGGAACTGGGTGGCCATCGGTGCGGTCCCTCTCCCGCGAAAGTAGCCCCCAGGTCCCCGTCAGGGAATGACCTTCCGGCGGCGGAGGTCCTGGAAGATTCGCAGGAACATTGCCTCCGTCTCCACGAACTCATGGAAGCCGGACCGGCGCGCCTTGGTGCCGTCGGCGAACACGTCGTAGTCCCACGCGAAGACGAAGTCGCCGAAGCGCCAGGACGACACGTCCTTGTAGGCGTGCCGCGCCAGCCCGTGCTTCTCCACCATGGCGTTCCACAGCGGCTCCTTGTCCGCCATGACGACGCCGAGCGACATGGGCAGCGGGGGCGCCACCTCCAGCTCGAAGAAGCGGGCGATTTTCGGCCACAGCTCGCTCCACCGGAACAGGTCGCCGTTGTTGATGTTGAACGCCTGGTTGGCGCAGCGCTCGTCGGTCGCGGCCCAGACGGTGGCCTTCGCCAGCAGCCCCGCGTCCGTCATCTCCAGCAGGGCGTCGTACGCGCCCGGCCTGCCCGGGAAGCGCAGCGGCAGCCCCAGCTCCTTCGACATGGCCGCATGGACGGCGATGACCATGGCCAGGTTCATCGGGTTGCCGAGCGCGAAGCCGCACACCACCGAGGGGCGCAGCGCCGACCAGCTCCACGCCTTGCCCCGCTGCCGCGCCTCCAGGAAGGCCTGCTGGTCCACGTTGAACTCGGGAGGCATGTGGTTCGCGTCCGTCTCCCGGGCCGGCGTCTTGAACGGGCCCAGGTGCGCGCCGTAGACCTTGTAGCCCTGCATCAGGCTGATGTGCCGCAGGCCGGGCGCCACCGGCTCCACCGCGTCCACGACGTTGACGAGCATGGCCAGGTTGGGCGGCACCAGCTCCGCCCACGTGGGCCGGTCCTGGTACGCGGCGTAGAAGATGTGCGTCACCTGGGTGAGGCCCGCCAGCTTCTTCCGGGTGTCGTCCCGGTCCAGCAGGTCCACCTCGAGATACCGGACGCGGCCCGACGAGGCGCCTCCCCGGCGAGACAGGCCGATGACCTCCCAGTCGTCGAGCGTCGCGAGGTGGTCGATGAGGTTGCGGCCGATGACTCCGTGCGCGCCGACGACCAGCGCGACCTTGTTCTTCATTCTCATGTCCTGCTCCCGGGGAAGGGAAGGGCCCGCGTCCTCGCGGGCATGACGGGCCGAGGTCTGCTCGGGGATGCCGGGTCGCCGCTGCCGTCGGGCAGCACGCGGCGACAACCTCGGATGCACCTGATAATGGGCGGCGCGTCGCTCGGGGACCACACGGCCGGCGGCACAGCACCTGTGAGGTGAAGTCACGATGGCGCGTCTGGACGTCAACCGCTCGGGAGAGATGGAGGTGTTCGTCCGCGTCGTCGAGCTCGGTGGCTTCTCGGCCGCGGCGCGCGCGTACCGGATGACGCCGTCCGCGGTGAGCAAGCTCGTCGCCCGCCTGGAGGCCCGGCTGGGCGCGCGGCTCATCAACCGCTCCACGCGGGCCCTCCAGCTCACACCCGAGGGCGTCACCTTCTACGAGCGCAGCGTCCGCGTCCTCGCGGAGCTGGACGAGGCGGAGCGTGGCGCCGCCACCAGCGCCGAGCCCCAGGGCCGGCTGCGGGTGAGTGCCAGCGTGCCCTTCGGGACGCACTTCCTGCTGCCGCTCGTCCCCGAGTTCCTGGCGCTCCATCCCGCCGTGTGCCTGGACCTCGTCCTCACCGACACCGTCGTAGACCTGCTGGAGGCGCGCACCGACGTGGCCATCCGCCACGGGCCGCTGAAGAGTTCGGACCTGGTCGCGCGCAAGCTCGGCGAGCCGGGCATGGTCGTCGTCGGCTCACCCGCCTACCTGAAGCGCCACGGGACGCCGAAGACGCCCCGGGAGCTGGAAGGGCACAACCGCATCGGCTTCGGCTTCGCGCGCGCGGTGGATGGCTGGCCGTTCGTGGACCGGGGCGTGGCGCTGATGGTGGCTGCACACGGCAACGCCCAGGTGAGCAATGGCGAGGCGCTGCGGCAGCTCGTGCTCGCGGGCCTGGGCCTGGGACGGCTCGCGAGGTTCCAGGTGAAGGACGACCTCGCCGCGGGCCGGCTGGTGCCGCTGCTGGAGGACTACAACCCCGGCGACAAGGACGCCGTGCATGCGGTCTTCATGGGGGCGGGCGGACAGCTGCCCTCCCGCGTGCGCGCGTTCCTGGACTTCCTGGCGGAGAAGGTCCGGATGTGAGCTGAGCACGCCGCGAAATTCTCCTGGGACGGCTCGCGCGTGGAGGTCTCCCTTGAGAGGAGGCGATGGCCTTCCTGGGAGGACATTCATGAAGCGCGGATGCAGTCGTGGCGGGCTTACGGGAGCAATGGAGATTCACGCATGGGTGCGCGGGCTGCTCGTGATGGGGCTGCTGCTCGCGGCCCCGGGCGCGCGGGCAGCGGACTTCTACGTGGACCCCGTGAATGGCAGTCCCGACGGAGACGGCACCGCGGCGCGCCCCTGGCGGACGCTGCGGGAGGTGCTCAACGCCGGGCTGGTGGAGAGCCAGAGCTGGGAGTGGCTGCCCTACGCGGAAGGAAGACCGCTGGTGCCACGCAACCCGGGGGCGCCGGTGAAGGCGGGAGACACCCTGTGGCTGCGCAGTGGCTACCACGGCGAGGTGGAGGTCACGAGCTTCTACAACACCGGCTACATCACGGTGGCCGCCCAGTCCGGGCACCAGCCCCGGCTGGGGCGCCTGCTGGTGCGCTCCAGCTCGCACTGGGTCTTCCGGGGGTTGGACATCAGCACGGAGTACCTGCCCGTCTACGACAAGTGGCCCCTGGTGCACGTCGAGTGGCACAGCTACCGGGGGCCCGTGCACCACATCACCCTGGAGGGGAACGTCATCAAGGCCGTGGCCGACGTGTCTGGCTTCACGGCGGCGGACTGGGTGGCGAAGATGGGCGACGGAATCATCGCGGACGGCTGGGACATCGTCATCCGTGGCAACCACGTGAAGAACGTCCACTACGGCATCAAGGTGGGCGCCCACGACGTGCTGGTGGAGTGCAACACCGTGGAGAACTTCATGGGAGACGGGCTGCGCGGCCTGGGTGACAACTCCGTGTTCCAATACAACACGGTGAAGAACTGCTACCAGGTGAATGACGACCATCTGGACGGGTTCCAGTCATGGACCGTCGGGCCCGGGGGCGTGGGGAAGGGCGAGCAGCGCAACGTCGTCCTGCGGGGCAACTACATCCGCAACTACGAGGACCGGGCCCAGCCGTACCGCTGCGCGCTCCAGGGCATCGGCAACTTCGACGGCACCTTCGTGGACTGGGTCGTCGAGAACAACGTCATCATCACGGACCACCACCACGCCATCACCTTCATGGGCGCTCGCAACGTGCGCGTGGTGAACAACACGGTGCTGGAGCCGCATGACGCCCTGGGCCCGCCCGGCCCGCCGTGGATTCGCGTGGCGGAGCACAAGAACGGCACCCCGCCCGAGGCCTGCGTGGTGCGCAACAACCTGGCGCCCAACTATGCCAACGCCGACGTGGGCGTGACGGTGGACCACAACCTCCTGGTGACGGACCCGGCCGCCGTCTACGTGAATCCCATCACGTATGACTTGCGCCTCAAGCCCGGCTCACCCGCCATCGACGTGGGGAGCGCCAGCCTGGCGCCCGTCATCGACATCGAGGGGGTCGCGAGGCCCCAGGGCGCGGGTGTAGACCTGGGGGCGTACGAGCGGGCGCTGACGCCGTCCATGGGCGCAAACGTTCCTCAGTGCGCCGCGTTCCAGGCGCTTCGCTCGCGCTGAGGGCGGGGGGCGGAGGTGGCCTCGGGGCAGGCCGGGGCCACTTCGGCCCGAGATACGTTGGCGGGGAGGGCTACGGCCGTACGTCCTCGCAGAGCAGCAGCTCCGCCGGGGTTCCGGCGCGACCCACCAGCACCGCCACCTGCCCGTAGGCGCGGCCGAAGCGCTCGGCCTCCGCGCGGGGCAGGCCCGGGACGAAGAGGCTCTGCTCGGACCAGCTCCCGTCCTCGGCCTCTCCAATCGCAGACGCCACCACCCAGCCGCCGGCGACGAGCTGCGAGACCAGGCGCTCCTGCGCGCGGCGGTTCTCCTCCTCACCGCGCTGCAGGGAGCCGGGGTTCCACGCAGTCAGGAAGGCCCACTCCCGGTGCCCCCGCGCCGCCAGCGCCGTGTCCAGCGCCGGGTGCAGCGCGCCCACTCGCAGCACCTGCTCCAGGCTCCCGGTCGTCGGATGGGGGCGGACGACGTACCGCGTCGACCGGTAGGCCTCCAGCAATCGTTGGCGCTCGGAGTAGCTCATCCCCGCATTCTGACGCCCACCCCCGACGTCTGTCAGCCCCGCCACCGCGCGTGCGGGTCTCTCCAGACCTCCAGCGGGAATGACTTTCTGCATCTGGCGTGAATGTTTGATTTCGTGCGACGTCTGGGAGGGCCATGACGTTCCATGACGGAGCGTTTTCGTGGTGCGAGGGGAAAGACATGATGCGTCGAGTCGTCGGGGGAGCCGCGCTGTTGATGGTGCTTGGAACGGGCTGTGCCTCTGTGAGTCATGTGCAGACGGCGGACACGCTCGGAGCGGGCAAGTTCCAGTTCGCCATCGAGCCGGGCATCGGCGGCGCGGCCGTCATCTCGGATGACACGGGCTCGGGCGGCCTCTACTACCCCCACGTCGACCTGGCGGCGCGCTTCGGCGTGGCGGACAGCGTGGACCTGGGTGTCCGCTTCGGCTCGTCGCTGGTGGAGCTGCAGAGCAAGTTCCTGCTGACCGACTCGAGGGACCCGGGCAAGGCCATCTCGCTGGCGCCCTCCGTTTCGGGTGTCTTCCTGGGCACGGACGACTCGGACTCGGTCGGCTATGTGAATGTGGCGGTGCCGCTGCTGGTGGGCTTCAAGACGCGTGGCGGCTCGGAGCTGGTGCTGGGGCCCCGCGTCAGCGCCACGCGCATCTCCGCTGGCGACAGCGATGACAACGCCGCCGTCAACATCGTGAGCGTCGGCGCCTCGGTGGGCTACGCGCTGCGCGTCAGCCAGAGCTTCCGGCTGATGCCCGAGGTGGGCGTGTCCGTGCCGGTGCTGGGTGAGGTGAACAGCTCCAACTCGGACTCCGAGGCGCTCGCCGGCTTCGGCGGCGGCTTCGTGCAGTTCAAGCTGGGCTTCCTGTTCGGCAGCGGCCGGCCCATCAACCGCAGCACCGATGTCGACGTGGACGTCGAGGACATCGACCACGGCGAGGAGGACAGCGACGACGGCTACGAGGACTGAGCCGTCGCTTCACGCTGGCGCTCCGGCCTCCGCGCCGGGGCGTGTCTCACGGTGAGGGCTTCAGCTTCACCCCACCCGTGACTCGCTTCACCGTGCGGCCCGCGGGCAGGGTGTCCCCGGGCCGAACGCCGTTGATGAGGGCCAGTTCCTCCACGGGGATGGTGGAGGGGTGGCGCTCGTTGAACTGCTGCACCGTCATGGCCGTGTCCAGCTTCACCAGCTCGAGGCGCGCGGGCTGCACGGCCAGCGCGGCCGCGTCGGTCAGCTCGCGGAAGCTGCTGAAGGTGGAGCGGAAGGCGTCGTCGTAGGTGGCGAGCCCCTCCGCCGGGGTGTAGCCCAGCAGCTGGAACGTGGTGCCCGCGTGCGTGAGGAAGGTGGTGACGCCGCGGATGACGCCCTGCTGGGTCTGCGCCTGGAAGTACGCCGTGCCCGGCGGGTAGCCCGCGGGCGCCGCGTCCAGCGGCTGGATTCCCTGCTGCGAGAGGAACGTCCGGAGCGCCTCCTGCGGCGCCAGCTTTCCCGCCGGTGCCAGGCCGACGATGGCGTCCTCGCGAGGGCTGACGCCGAGCACCGCCTGCGTCTGGTTCGCCGTCTTCCACCCCTGCGGGAAGGTGAGCTGGAAGCGCAGGCCCGGGTGGAGGAAGACGCTGCCCTGGAAGAAGCCCTGCCGCGGGTCCTCGCCGTAGGCCATGCCCTGGAGCATGGCGAGGTACTCGTCGCGCCCCTGCTTCAGCTTGCTGACGTCCACCCCGGCCTGCTCGGCGCGCTGGCGCGCGGCCTGGACGCGGTCCTCCGGGTTGGGGTGCGTGGACAGCCACGAGGGCAGGCCGCCACCGCCGGCGGCCTCACCGACGCGGCCCAGCGTCTCGAAGACGTTGGCGGCGTCGCGCACGTCGTAGCCGGACTCCAGCATGTAGCGGAAGCCCAGCTCGTCCGACTGGCGCTCGTCGTCGCGGCCGTACTTGAGGAAGAGGAGCTGGAGGCCCGCGGCGGCCAGCCCGCCATACTTCGCGACGTCCTCGCTGATGACGCTGCCCACCACCAGGCCCACCTGGGCGAGCTGGGCCTTGGAGAGCTGCTCCACGGAGTGCCGCGCGGTGATGTGCGCGATTTCGTGGCCCAGCACCGACGCCAGCTCCGCCTCCGAGTTGAGGTGGGTGAGCAGCCCGCGGGTGACGAAGACGGGGCCGCCCGGCAGCGCGAAGGCGTTCACCACCGGGTCGTCCACCGCCTGCACGCTCCACGGGATGTCCTGCCGCTCCGAGCGCTTCGCCATGGGCAGGCCCACCCGGGCCACGTACTCCTGCACCTTCGCGTCGTCGAGCAGGCCGATGGACTGACGCACGTCCTGTGCGCCCTGCCGGCCGAGGGCGATTTCCTCGTCCTTGGACACGAGGGACAGCATGCGCTCACCCGTGGCGGGGTTGCGCACACACGTGGTCAGCGAGAGCAGCAGCAGGGACAGCACCCGGAGTCGTGGGGCCATGAGACCTCCTGAGAGGGTGGAGCGTCCGGGAGGGCCGGGCCCGGAGCCAGCACTCCCACTTAGGGCAGCAGCGTCACGGCGGCCACGGGCCGTGTGGGCGTGAGTGTCACTGCCGGACAGATGGGCGGGCGGACGGGGGCGTCTTCCGGTAGCTTTTGTCCGTCCGGGCCCGCGGGGGCCGGGCAGGAGGCGGCTCGGGGATGGACTCGCTCGACATGCGGCTGGAGCGGCTGGAGCGCCGCTGCCGGCTGTGGCAGGGACTGACGTTCGGGGCGCTCGCGCTCTCGGGACTGGGGCTGGGGGTGGCGGCGCTGCGAGAGCCGGTGGCGCCTTCGGGAGTGCTGGTGGCCTCCCGGCTGGTGCTCACCGACGCACAGGGCCAGGCGCGCGCCACCCTGGGCACCGACGCGAGCGGCAACGCGGGGCTGGTGCTGAGCGACGGCGCCGGCCAGCCGCGCGCGCTGCTGGGCGTGGGCGAGGACGGCTCACCCCGGCTGCGCTTCTCCACCGCGGGCGGCGAGTCGCTGGCCGAGCTCACCGTGTACTCGGACGAGGCGCCGCGGCTGACGCTGTCCAAGCCCGGCGGCGTGGACGTGTTCGCCGTGGGGCTCCAGGTGGATGGCTCGTCGCGGCTGGAGCTGGCGGACGCGGATGGGCGGCCCCGCGCGATTCTGGGCGCGGACGAGCATGGCTCGCCCGGCCTGGTGCTGGTGGACCGGCGCGGGCAGACGCGCGCGGCGCTGCGCGTGACGCCGGCCGACGGCGCCAGCCTGGTGGTGGAAGGGCGCGACGGAGAGGTGTTCCGCGCGCCCGGCGTGCAGTGAGCGAGGGCTTCAGGGCCACTCGTTCGGTGGAGTGCCCTGCTCGGGGTGCTTCATCTTCACGATGCAGAAGCGGTGGCCGGTGGGCGCCTCCATGACCCACCAGCGCCTCACCCAGCCGATGCGCTTCGCGCCCAGCTTCTCCAGGCGCGCGGCCTCGGCGTCCTGGTCATCCGCCTCGATGTCCAGGTGCACGCGCGAGGGGTGCTTCACCTGTTGCACCGCCACGTCCAGCCCGCCCCGGGCGTTCTCGAGCCCCGTGTAGCGGGCCTCTCCCTCGACGAGCTTCTCGCCGAGCGGCATGCCCAGGGCGTCACTCCAGAACTTCGCGGCGGCGTCGTGCTCGCCCGTCTCACAATCGATGATGAAGCCGGCCAGCCTGCTGCGGTGGGGCATGGTGCGGAGTCTCCTGTGTCAGGGTTTGGGGGGAACGACCTTGTAGCCGCGCTGCAGGAGCGGTGAGAGCCGGTCCGAGACATCCCAGGCCTCCACCAACTTCCCGTCGCGCATGCGGTAGAGGGACTGGCCGTCCAGCGTGAGGGGCCTGGGCTTGCCGGCCTCGTCCAGGTTCTTCGGGTCGGAGCCGGTGGCCTTCCAGTGGACCACCACGAGGTCTCCGTCCGCGACGAGGTGGAGGATGTCGAACCGGAGGTCGGGGAACTGCTGGAAGCTGGCTTCGGCCTGCTGGCGCAGGATGGCCGGCCCCAACACGCCCTGGGGCGCGCCTGGCGAGTGGTCCACGAAGTCGGCGGCGACATACTCGGGGATGCGGTCCAGCTTGCGCAGGTTGTAGAGCTCCTCGGTGAGCATCCGGGCCCGCTGCTTGTTCTGCTCCTCCAGGGCCGCGCTGCGCTCCGCGGGAGACACGGTGGCGCAGGCGGACAGCGCCCCGAGGGCGCACAGCAACATCGTCACGTGTCGTTTCATGGCCGGCGGAGTCTGCCCGGGGCACCGGGGCCCGTCAGCGCCCCCGGCCCGCAACCGTTCACCTCATGGCGCCAGCCGGCCCAGTCCGATGGGGGCGGCGAGGCAGTTGTCCGGAATCCCAAACGCGTCCACCAGCGCCACCGCGTCCGGGCGGACCTCCGCGCACAGCCGCTCCACCTCCTTGCGGATGGCCCGCGCCTTGGAGCCCTCCAGGAGCCCGTGCTCCAGGAACCAGCCGCTCGCCGAGTCGAGGCAGGACAGGCCATACAGGTCGCACAGCCGCCCCAGCACCGTCTTCAGCCCCGGGTCCTTCACCGCCGCCACGCCCTTGAGGAACTGCTCCAGCACCAGCGCCTCCACGTGCGCGTGCGCCAGCGCGAGCAGGTGCTCCTGGCACTGGTTGAAGGCCTCGAAGGCCTCCACGCCCGCGCCCAGCCGCTTGCGCAGCCGCCGCGACACCGAGGCCATCAGGTCCTCCTCCCGGTAGCGCAGCACCCGGAGCTGGAACTCTCCGTCGCGCAGGTGCTCGCTGCCCGTGCGCCGCGTGGAGAAGGGGTTCCTGTCCACCACCCCCGTCGCCCGGTCCGCCAGCAGCTTCAGCACCGCGAAGACGCGGTCGTCCTCGAAGCGCTGCCGGTAGCCCGTCAGGAGCCCCTTGGCCACCAGCTGCATCAGCACCGTGTTGTCGCCCTCGAAGGTGGTGAACACGTCCGTGTCCGCCTTCAGCGCCGGAATCCGGTTGGCCTCCAGGTAGCCCTGGCCGCCGCACGCCTCGCGCGTCTCCTGCAGCGTCGCCGTGGTGTGCCACGTGGCGTACGCCTTGAGGCCCGCCGCCAGCGCCTCCACCTCGCGCGCGTCCTCCTCCGTGCGCCCCACGTACCGCTCCACCAGGTACTCCAGCGCGAAGTCGAGCGCGTACGTCTTCGCCAGCGGCTTGAGCAGCCGGAGCTGGTGCGTCTGGTGGTCCAGCAGCCGCACCTCCTGCGCGCCCACGGGGCCGAACTGGCGCCGCATCTCCCCGTAGCGCACGGCAATCGTCAGCCCGCTCTTCACCGCGCTCAGCGCCGCGCACGCCACGCTCACCCGGCCCGCCACCAGCGTGCCCAGCATGGTGAAGAAGCGCTTGGAGTCACCGGGGATGGAGCTGGTGTACTCGCCCTGCGCGGTCACCTGGCCGAACCGGTCCAGCAGGTTCTCCCGGGGCACCCGCACGTGGTCGAACCAGAGCCGGCCGTTGTCCACGCCGTTCAGCCCCATCTTCACGCCGCAGTCCTCGATGCGCACGCCGGGCAGCACGCGCCCCTGCGCGTCCCGCAGCGGCACCAGCAGCGCGTGCACGCCCAGCGCCTTGCCGCCCACCTCCAGCTGGGCGAACACCGTGGCGAGGCGCCCATGGCGAGCGGCGTTGCCAATCCATTCCTTGCGCGCGCCGTCCGAGGGCGTGTGCACCACGAACTCGCCCGTCTGGGCGTCGTAGCGCGCCACCGTCTCCACGTCGCGCACGTTGGAGCCGTGGCCCAGCTCGCTCATCGCGAAGCAGCCGGGCAGCTCCAGCGAGGCGACCCTGGGCAGGTACTCGCGGTGGTGCTTCTCCGTGCCGAGGAAGAGGATGCTCGCGCCGAACAGGCCGAAGTGGACGCCCGCCTTCACCACGAGGCTGAGGTCGAAGAAGGCCAGCGTCTCGAAGGCGGCGATGAACGCGCCCAGGTCCGCCCCCGTCTCGTTGCCCTGGGGAAAGGCGATGCGGCCCAGGCCCTGGTCCGCCAGCGCCTTCAGCCAGGCGAAGACCTGGTCGCGGTAGCGGTCCGTGTCGTGCGTGTCGCTGTAGCGGAAGTCCCCGGACGACAGCCAGGCGCGCACCTTCGCGCGAGCGTCCGGGTACTTGCGGTCCAGCACCGCGCGCAGCGCCTCCGGGTCGAAGGACGTGGGCTCGGTGGGGCCGTGGCGCATCGGCGCGGGCGCCGCGGAGGGCAGCAGGGAGCGCACGGCCTCGCGGCCGGAGATGCCCAGGGACTCCTCCAGCTCGGCCAGCGCGCGCGTCAGCTCGGGCATGGGCGCGGGCAGCCCGTCCTTGCCGGTGACGACCTGCGCGAGCTGCGAGCCCAGCTCCGCCAGGCTCTGCTGTCCGCTGTGTGACAGCTGCTCGGCGGTGCGGCGGATGTAGTCACGCAGCTGGGTCAGCTCGCCCACGCTGGGGGGCAGCACCGGGTCCAGCCAGCGCGCGAGGACGACGTTGGAGCGCAGGTCCAACCAGGGCTGGGCCCGGGCGGCGGCGCCGAGGGCGCGAATCTCCTCGTGGGTGAGCTCTCCGTCCGTCCAGGCCACGTACAGCATGGGCACCAGGGGCGCGAGGCGGGGCAGCGACAGCAGCTCGTGCGCCGTGGGACGGGTGACTTCCACCATGGTGGGCTCTCCAGCAGGCAAGGTGACGGGCGCAGTCTGGCCAGCCTGGCCGCGCGCGGCAATGGGAGAACTCGCTCTGTCGGGGGGCAGGCAGGAGGGCACGCGCTGGCGGCAGCAGGGAAGCGTCACCAGCTTGGCCCCCATGGACGAGCTTCAGGACCTGGAGGAGCTGTTGCCGCAGGCCGGCGCCCACTTCCTCGACAGTGACAGGGAGCGGGCACGGCACGAGATGCAGGGCCCCTTCATGCTGCCGCCCGGGCCCGCCGGCTTCTCCTTCGCGCTGTACCAGTCCACCGGCGTGGGGTTGATGCCGGGCCACAAGCTGGAGCTGCTGGAGAACAGCACTGTCTTCGAGCGGATGCTGGAGGACCTGCGCGGCGCGCAGCACAGCATCCACATCCTCGTCTACATCTGGCGGCCGTGTGAGCTGTCGGACCGCATCGTGGAGGTGCTGGTGGAGCGCGCCCGCGCGGGCGTGCAGTGCCGCGTGGTGGTGGACCCGGTGGGCAGCGAGGAGGTCCGCGGCAACAAGGACTTCGACCTCAAGGTGGAGAAGGTCCTCACCGACGCGGGCGTGGAGGTGCACTACTACCGGCTGCTGGCGGGCAAGGTGGTGGGCCGGCTGCTGGGGCGCACGCACAACAAGATTGTCGTCGTCGACGGACGCGTCGCGTACACGGGCGGCTTCGGCATCTGGAAGGTGTGGGAGGGGGACGGGCTCAAGCCGGAGGAGTGGCGGGACACGCACGTGCGCGTGGAGGGCCCCGAGGTGCGCCGCATGCAGCTGTCCTTCTCCCGGCACTGGCAGGAGTCGGGCGGCGGCCTGCTGCCCCCGAGCGCCTTCCCGGAGCCCGACGAAATCTCGCAGGGCCCCTCGTCCGCGGGCTTCGTGGACAGCGCGGGCAAGCTGGGCGTCACCGACGCCGAGCGCATGGTGCGCCTGGTCATCGCCGCCGCGCGCGAGCGGCTGTGGATTGCCAACGCGTACTTCACCCCGCCCAACGCGATTCTGGAGCAGCTCGAGGAGAAGCTCCGGCAGGGCGTGGAGATTCGCATCCTGGGGCCGGGCCCCGTCCACGACGTGCCCATCATCCGCGCATCGCAGCGCTCCACCTACGAGCGACTGCTGGCCGCGGGCGCGCGCATCTACGAGTACCAACCGTCGATGATGCACGCGAAGACGATTCTCGTGGATGACTGGCTCAGCGTGGTGGGCTCCACCAACCTGGACGTGCTGTCGCTCAACAAGCTGGGGGAGGGCTCGCTCGTGATGAATGACGCGGAGTTCGCTCGCAAGCTGGAGCGGTGCTGGGCGAAGGACCTGCGTCACTCGAAGGAAATCACGCTGCAGAACGGAGGCCGCACCAACCCGTGGCGACGCTTCGCGCGACGCACCACGCAGCTGGTGGGGAGGGACCGCTAGACGAGGTCCTGCTCCTCAGCGCGCGTCCGTCACGCCCACCTGGCGGCAGTGCTGGAGCACCGGGCACGTGGAGCACTTCGGCCGCGTGCCCGTGCACACGTGCTTGCCAAAGGGCACCAGGAGGCGGTTGAGCTCCACCCAGTAGTTGCGCGGGAGGGTGACCTCCAGGGCCTCCATCGTCTGCTCCGGCGCGCGCGCCCGCACGTAGCCCCACCGGTTGGTGACCCGGTGCACGTGGATGTCCACGCTGATGGCCTCGTGGCCACAGGCGATTCCGAGCGCCAGGTGCGCGCACTTGGGGCCCACGCCCTTGAAGGACTGGAGTACCTGCGCGTCGCACGGGAGCTTCCCTTCGAGCTCGTCCCGGGTCCGCTCGGCGATGGCGTGGAGCTGGTACGCCTTGGCCTCGTGGAAGGTGACGGGGCGGATGACCTCGTCGATTTCCGCGGGCGTCATGCGCGCCAGGGCTTCCGGCGTGGAGGCCTTGCCGAGCAGCGCGAGCGACACCGGCAGGCTCACCTCGTCCCGGGTGCGGATGGAGAGGATGCAGGCCACGAGCTGCTCGAAGAGCGAGTCATGGCCGTGCGCGGCCAGCGCGAACATCGCCGCGTCCGCGAAGTGCTTCACGGACTCGCGCACGCGGGCGAGCACCTCGTCGATGTCGAAGGGGACCTTGTCCGGGCGGGGCGGTGGCTCGGCCACGGTCCCCGGCTCCGGGTGCTGCTCCGGTGCCGGGGACTCGCGGGCCGTCCTCGCGCTCACGCGCGCGGGGGCACGCCGGCTGGAGGCCCTGGGTTTCCGGGCCGCCGCCATTCAGCTGCTCTTCGCGCCATTCTTGTTGGGGCCACCGTGCGTGCCGAAGTCGCCCGCGTTGCGGTTGGCGGGGAACACGTCCGTGTCGTCGCGGCGCTCGCGGCCCTGGCCCGACACGTCACCGGAGTCCGCCCTGCGCGGCTGGCTCTCCGGCTCATTCCTCGTGTCCATCCGGCCCTGACCCTTGTCCTGTTTCTTCGCCATGTGCTCCTCCTCGTCCAGGAAAGGTGAGGACGGGGACGAGGCAAGGCCCGGGACCGCTCCCGGGGTTGCCGGGAGGGCAGGGGAGCGAGGGTCGGAAGGCGGAGGGAAGACCTCCCAGGTCAGGCGAGCGGCTTCGCCAGGTCTCTGGCGTACCAGGTGTCGCAGCCGAAGTGGCCCGTGCGACCCAGGGGAGCGCACAGCGGCTCGAAGCCCAGGCGGCGGTAGAGCTTCTGGGCCTGCTTCATGCCCACGGTGGTCTCCAGGTAGCAGCGCTGGAAGCCCGCCTCGCGTGCGAAGTCCAGGCAGCGGCGCAGCATCCGCTCTCCCATGCCCTGGCCACGCGCCTCGGTGAGGAAGTACATCTTGCGCAGCTCGCAGACGGTGGGCTCTCCGCCCTCCAGGGGGGCGATTCCGGCGCCGCCAACGACCTTGCCTGCCCGCTCGACGACGAAGTAGGCGTGCCGGGGCCGTGAGTAGGCCGCGCTCATCGCCATCACCTCGGGGTCCTGCATGGCGAAGCCGGGGCCGTCCATGCCGAACTCCGGCATCACCGTGCGGATGACCGCCGCAACCGCCGCGTCGTCCCCGGGCGTGATGGGACGGACGACCCATTCTTCCGTGCTCGTGCTCATAGGGGCCGCAACGTTTCCACAGCGCGGGGTTTAGGGCCAGTGGCGTGCAGGACTGCGCACCGGCTGTGCACCCCGGTGCACAGGTGACACCGGCACGACGCACCCCACGGCTTCCGCTCCCTGAGAGCGGGTTTCCCTCCCGGCCCGGTTCCAGGGCATCCTGGGTGGCATGTCCGTTGTAACGAGGGGGAGCCATGTACTGCCCTGAATGCCGGCAGGAACGGCTTGGAACCGCCCAGCACTGCGCGCTCTGTGGCTCGGCGATGTCCGCGCGTGCCCGGTCCGTCGTCGAGGCCGAGCTCGCGCACGTCCACTTCCTTCTCGACGAGCTGAAGCGCTGGGACAGCAACGAGGTCCCGCGCAACGTCAGCCAGTTCCTGTCCCAGCGGTACGAGCGACAGGCGCGCATCCTCCTCGCCGTGCTCACCGAGACCGCCCCGGAGAACGTGGGGCTGGGGCAGGGCGCGGTGGCACTGGGGCCCGTGGGGGTGGCGCTGCCGGAGACGATGGCTTCCGCGCAGGCGACGGTTTCCTCCGAGGTGGCGAAGCACGGTGCCGCGGATGCGATGATTTCCGCTGCGGTAACGGAGCACGGTGGCGCGGAGGCCGCAGGCCCCGGGCCGGTGGCCGCGCGCGGTGAGGTGGAGGGACCGGCTTCGGCGACGGTGCGCGAGGGCGTGGAGGCGGCTGCCCGGCGTGAAGGTGAGACGGTCGCGGCGGAGTCCACGGCCTTTGCTCAGGCGACGGAGCCCCAGGCTGCGGCGGAGCCGGTGGCGGCCCGGCGCGATGGAGAGACCGCTTCGGCGGAGTCGGTGGCGGCCCGGCGTGAGGGCGGGAGTGCTTCGGCGGAGTCGGTGCCCTTCGGACAGGAGTCCGCGCGTGATTCGGCGCACGCGGCGTTCTCCGCACGCGCCTCCGAGGGTGGTTTCGATGCGGGCGACGCTCATGTCCCCGCGGCGGCTCTCCCGCTGCCCGAGAATCCCGCGGAGGCGTACGCAGAGCCTCCGACGCCGCGCACCCTCACCGCCCGGTTCGTCGAGGAGACCTCCACGTGGAACCGCGTGTGGAGGCCGTTCCTCTACGAGAGCATCATGTGGTTCATCGGTGCCTTCCTCATCCTCTCGGGCACCCTGTACTTCGTCTTCGAGAGCTGGGACGGGATGTCGTCGAACACCCGCTCGCTCACCGTGTTCGGGATGACGGCCGGCTGCTCCGCGGGCTTCTCCGTCTGGGGCGCGTTCCTCGCCCGGCGCGAGGCGCTGCGCCACCAGGGCCGCATCCTCGGCCTCATCGGCTCGGCCGTTGCTCCGCTCGCGGGCATCGCGCTCGGGCCCCTCGACCTGGGAGAGGGCATCCAGTTCAGCGGCGTGGGCTCCATGGTGCTCATCCCGCTGCTGCTCGTGTGGGCCGGGCTCGCCGCCGTCCTCGTGCGCAAGCCGGCGGAGGGCTTCGACGTCTCGTCCCGCCCGCTCGTCCAGGCCTTCCTCGCCGCGAGCACGCTGATGATGGGGCTGGCGCCGCTCGCCGCGCGGCTCGGGTCCTTCGCGCTGTGGCTCAACGTCCTGCCCTGCGTCCTCTTCTTCATCCTCTCGTCGCGGCCCACGCCCGAGCCGCGCAAGGGAGTCGCGCTCTTCTTCGCCCTGGTCGCGCCGCTGTTCCTCCTCGTCGTCTACGCGGTGCGCCTGCACGTGGCGCTCGTGGATGCGGGCGTCGAGGCCGCGCCGGGCACCTACGCGCCGCTCGTGGCCTTCCTGTTCTTCACCTCGCTGCGCTTCCGCACCCTGGACCCCGAGCGCGCCGCCGACACGCTCGCGATTAGCGGGGTCGCCATCCAGGCGACGTGCCTCATCGTCGCGGCGACGGCTCCGGCGCCCGCCTTCTTCGTCACCGCCGCCATCCTCACCTGGACGCTGGTGTCGCTGGCGCGCGGCGGTATCGCCCGCCTGCCCTGGGTGTACGGCGCCTATGCGAGCACGTACTTCGCCTATACCTCCAGCGGCCAGCTCATCCCCGGCCCCCTGCGCCGGCTCGTCGACGCGCTCAAGGCGCAGCTGGGCTACCCCGTCGCCGACAAGCTGCCCTTGCAGTACGGCGCCCTGACCGCGCTGCCCTTCGTGATTGCCGGCGTCGTGCTCGCCGTGTCGCGGCTGTGGCGCGGTGAGCGCACGGGCAATGCGCGTGACGTCGCCTTCGCGGAGGTGCTGCTGCGCGCCACCGCCGTGGCCAGCCCCCTCTTTGCTCTCTACGGCATGTCCGGCCCGGATGTGCGTCCGGCCCTGTGGAGCGCGCTGGGCCTGAGCGTGGTGTGCCTCGCGACGGGCCTGCTGGTGCAGCGCTACTACCTGACCGTCGTCGGCGCGGTGCTGGCGCTGTTCGTGCCCTTCCAGGCGCTGGCGGTGCTGGGCGCGCCGGCCGCGTCGGTGGCGTCCGGCCTGTTCGGGCTGGCGCTCGCCACCGTGGCGCTGCTGGTCACCGCGCGCACGCGCTGGCTGCTCGCCTCGGTCGTCGGGGTGATTTCCTCCGCGGGCTTCCTCATGGGCGCCTTCGACGGCGGGGCGCTGGCCTTGACGGGCGTGTGGCTGTGTGGCGGCGCCGCGCTCGTCGCGGCCTGTGCCGTCCAGAGCCCTGTCGTCATGGCCTTCGCCGCGGGCCTCGCGGCAGCGGCCCTGCCCCGGCTCACCGGCCACCTGACGCCGGACGCGGTGGCGCCCACCCTCGCCCTCGTGGCGCTCGGACTCGCGCTGCTGGGGGAGCGCGGTGGGCTGCTCCGGATGCTCGGCCTGCCCGCCGTCTTCTACGCCCTGCTCGCGCTGCCCGTGGGAATGGCGACCGAGGTGCCGGGGCTGGGCCTGGTGATACTCACCGCCGCGGCTTCCGTCGCGGTGACGTCGCACACGTTCCGCTTCGTGCGGCCGCTCGCGGTCGTCATCGCCGCCCTCGCGCTGCTGCCCGACCTGGGACGGTACTACTCGCCGTGGGGCGGGTGGATGTCGCCGGGCCTGTCGGTGGCGCTGTTCGTCCTCTGGTCGCTGGGCACCTCGCTCACCGCCGCGCGCTGGGGGCGCAGCGCCAGCACCACCACCGCGGCCCTGGTGGCGCTCGTCTTTCCGCTGGTCGGCGCGGTGGAGGCCGGGGCGTCGCTGCATGTGGCGACGCTGCTCGGTGCGTCGTTCGCCGCCCTGCTCACCGCGCGCGCGCTGCCGGCCGGCGTCAGCGTCGCCGTGGCCGCGCTGTATGCCGCTGTCGCGCTCTCCACCGTCAACCCGGTGGCGCTCCTGGGCCTGGCCGCCGTGCTGAGCGTCCTGGCCGTGCTGGAGGAAGTGCCCGCCGTGCTGCGCATCGGCGCGGGCGGGCAGCGCTTCGCCCTGGTCGCCACGGTGGCCGCCATCGTCGTGCTGGGCCTCGCCGTGGTGGAATGGGACGACGCGAGCCTGCCGCTGCTGGCCCTGGGCACCCTGACGCTGCCGCTGCTGTGGACGCGTGCCAACCGCCAGCCCTTCTTCGCTGGCTTCGCGGTGCCCTTCACCTTCGTGGGCATCGCCGTCGTGGGCGGCAGGCCGCCCGGCTGGGTGGATGCGCTGCCGCTGGTGCTCCTGGCCCTGGTGCGCGCGGTGGAGCACGTGCCGGCCGTGGCGTCGCTGCTGCTGCGCTCGCAGGAGGAGAAGCCCCGTCACCAGCTGTCCCTGTGGATGCAGGGCTGGCTCGCCGGGGTGGCCCCGCTGCTGCTGATGGTGGGCTGGGTGGAGCCCCGGCCGCTGTACTTCCTCACCGCCGCGCTGGCGCTGATGCCGGGGCCGCGTCCCTTCCTGCGCGTCTGCGGCTCCGCGCTGCTGCTGCTCTTCGTGCCCGAGGCGCGGCCCGTCGTCACCGTCCTCTTGCTGGGCCTGGCCCTCGTCGCGCACCACCGGCCCGCGGCGCTGTGGGCCTTCTTCCGGTGCCCCGAGGACACGTACTTCCGGCCCGCGTCCGTCCTCACCGCGCTCGCCATCGCGGCGCTGCCCGCGCTGGATGCTCCCACGTCGATGAACCTGGTGGGGCTGGCCGCCGTGCTGGGCGCCGCCGCGTTCCTGCTGTCCCAGCGCTGGCTCTTCACGCCCGCCGTGTGGGCCCTGGCGCTGGCGCCGGTGGGCCTGGATCTGGTCGGCAGGAAGCACTTCCTGGAGTGGCGGCCCGAGGCGGGGCTGCCCGTCATCGCCGTGGCGCTCGGCGCCGCGCTGCTGTCCGCCGCGTGCCAGTCCGGCCGCGTGCAGCGCGCGCTCTCCGGGGCCTTCGCGCGCGTGCTGCCGGAGCCGGGTGGCACCTGGAGCGAGCCGCTGTGGGTCGGTGGCGCGGGCGCCCTGGCGCTGCTGCTGGTGGGCCGGCTGGTGGACTCGGGCGTGGGCTCGCTGACGCTGCCGGTGGCGGTGGGCGCGGGCGTCGTCTCGTGCGTCCTCATGGTGGCGCGAGAGCGGTGGATGGCCAACGTGGCCACCGTGCTGCTGGGCGCGTCGCTCGTCGCCGCGGTGCCCCCGCTGTGGGCACCGGCGGTGCTCAGCGGGACGGGACTGCTGCTGTGTCTGGTGGGCACGGCGCTGGACGCGCGGGGCGTGCGCGTGGGCGGGGCGCTGCACCACGGCGGCTGGGTGCTGGCGCTGCTGTCACTGGCGGGCCTGAGGGACCTGGAGCACGCGGGCACACCGCTGTGCATCCTCTTCGGCCTGGGCGCGGCGTGGGCCGTGGTGCTGCGGCGCCGGGAGCGCGAGGTGGTGGGCTGGCTGGCGTCGCTTGCCGCCGTGCACGGCCTGCTGATGCACCTGGGCGCGGTGTACTCGTCCGGCCGGGGCTCGGAGTTCATCCTGCCGTTCTTCGGCGCGGCCAGCGCGCTGCTCGCCGCGCTGGCGCTCTTCCTGGCCGGGGCGAAGTGGCGCCGGGGCGTGGGGCACGGCTTCACCGTCGTCGCGCTCACCGAGGTGCTGCTGGGGCTGGCACTGCTGGGTGCTTCCGAGGATGCGCTGCGCGAGGCGCTGGTCGCCAGTGTCTCGCTGGCGGTGCTGCTCTTCGCCCTGGTGCGCCGCGCCGCCGTGGAGGAGGACGAGCTGTCCGCCTACCTCGCGCAGGGCGTGCTCGCGCTGGGCTACCTCTCCGTGCGGCTGCTGGGCATGGGCGTGAGCCCGGGTGCCGCGGACAGCCTCGCGGCCCTGGTGGGTGGCGCCCTCTTCACCGGCCTGTACTTCTTCGTGCAGCGCGAGGGCTCGGGGCTGGACGTCTTCCGCCGGCCCGCGCTGGTGGGCGCGTTCCTCTTCCCGCTGGCCGGGCTGCTCTCCGCGCCGTGGGGCGAGCCGCTCTACGTGGCCGCCCTGCTGGTGGGCCATGCCGCGCACTTCGCCGCGCTGGGCACGCACCCCGCGCGCCGAGGAGCGGCGTCGCTGGCGTCGGTGGTGGCCTTCAACGCGGCCCTGCTCCTGGTGTGGCAGGGCACCGGCACCGGCGAGCCGCAGTACTACGTCATCCCCGCGGGCCTCTCGCTGCTGGCGCTGCTGCGCGTGTTCAGGGCCTCCATCGACGAGGTGACGTACGCGCGGCTGCGCGCGGTGGCCGTCACCGCCATCTACGTGGCGGGCGCGTGGAAGCCGCTCATGTTCAGCGACGGGAGCGCGATGCTCCTGTGCGTCTTCCTCTGCGTGGTGGGCGTGGGCTTCGGCATCGCCCTGCGCATCCGCTCCTATATGTACCTGGGCACCGCGTTCCTGGTGACGTGCATCGCCGCCAACCTGGTGCGCTTCGGCATGAGGGACCACCGCATCGCCGCCGCGTCGCTGTTCATGCTGGGCCTGCTGGTCATCGGCTCCATGGTCATGCTCAGCGCCCACCGCGCCACCCTGCTCCAGAGGTACGCGCGGGTGCGAGACCTCCTCTCCACCTGGGAGGGCTGACACACCGAGTTCTTGGCGACACACCCGATAGGTGAGATTGAATGGGCACCAACCTTTCTCGGGAGAGTTGCTGTTGCTCCGCCTTCGCCTGTTCGCCGCCATCCCCCTGTGCGCTCTCGTCGGCTGTGCCACCGTGAAGACCCGCGCCGCGGAGTCGCCCATGGGGATGGAAGCCCCGGTGGTGGCGGTGGCGGGCCCTGAGGCCGGTGCCGCGCCTCACTCCCCGTCGGAGCAGGCAGGCGCGGTGACGGCTTCGAGCGCCGAGGCTCAGGAGGAGAAGGTGCGGCTGGTCACCGCCGGGGTGATTGCCGCCGCCCTGCAGGCCGCCGCGATGGTGACGGGGCCGGCCAATACCACCGGGCGCTTCTGGGACGAGCTGCTCTCTCCCAATGAGCTGGCGCGCTCCATCGTCACGCGCTCCGCGCAGCTCGTCGGGGCTCGCAAGCTGGGCAAGGGCGTGCCCAATGACTGCTCGGGCTTCGTGCGGCTGGCGTACCTCGCCGCGGGCATCGACCTGGTGGCCCATGGCTTCCTCTCGGGGGAGAACGCCGTCTCCGCCATCTTCCGGCGCGCCCTGGAGGTGGGCACCGTCCACCACCAGGCCCCGCGCCCCGGCGACCTCGTGTTCTTCCGCGAAACGTATGACCGCAACCGCGACGGCCGGCGCAATGACGGGATGACCCACATCGGCGTCGTGGAGGGTGTGGACGCCGAGGGCACCGTCACCTTCATCCACCGCGGCGGCAAGGGCGTGGCGCGCTCGCGGCTGAACCTGTCCGCGCCCACGAAGCACCAGCTCGGCCAGGGCGGGCCCGTCCTCAACGACTTCATCCGCCCCGCCGCCAAGGGCTCCCGCGCCTACCTCGCCGGAGAGCTGTTCGCCGCGTTCGCCTCGCCAGAGGGGCTGTAACCTTCCAGCGCGGTCTGCTCATACCCAGCGTGGCTGTGAACATCCGGCGCTCCGGGGAGTCATAGGCGGCATGCGAATCGCCCTGCTGCTCCTTGGTGGTCTGCTCCTCACTCCGGGCTGTGTCGTCCGCACGCGCCCCCTGCCGCGCCCGGCGCCCCGGCCGCAGCCGCCTCCGCCTCCGCCCCCACGTCCGTCCTCCATGTCCTACAACGAGGCGGTGGACCTGGGCTTCGGCCAGTGCCGCTCGCGCGGGTACGAGTGCCGGCTGAAGGAGGCGCACCGCACCGGCAACGACGTGTGGAAGGTGAAGTTCCACGCCTTCGCTCGCGACGCGAAGGGCCACCTGCACCTGGACTACGACGCCTACACGCGCAACCTCCTCAAGGTGGACGAGAAGGTGAAGGCCCGGCGCGACGACCGGGACGACGACTGGGATGACGACGACCACGGCCACGGGCACGGACGGGGCCGCGGCAAGAAGAAGGGCCACGCGAAGCACGACGACTGAGCTTCGACGTCCGGCGTCCAGGCCCGGGGCAGGCTGTCCCACGCCGCCCCACATGGCCCGGGCGCCGCGCTTTCTTCCAGCGGGTGTCCGCGGATTCGCGCCCGGGTGTCTCCAGGGTGCGGCGTCATGACTCCCACCTCTTCCCTCGACATCTCCACGCTCTACCGGCGCCACGTGGCGCTGGTGCGCGGCTGCGCCCTGCGCATCCTGGGCGAGCCCGCCGCCGCGGAGGACGTCGCGCAGGAGGCGTTCATCCGCTACCTGCAGCACCGGGAGCGCAGCGGCGAGGAGCAGGACACCGCCGCGTTCCTCTACCGCACCAGCACCAACCTGGCCCTCAACCGGCTGCGCGACGCGCGCCGCCGCCAGGGGCTGCACGAGGCGCACCTGTCCCACGAGGAGCCCGCGAGCGCGCGCTCACCCGAGGACGGGCTGGCGCTGCGCAAGGTGCTGGCGGAGGCGGACCCGGAGCTGGCGCAGATTGCCGCCTGCTACTTCATCCACGGCATGGAGCACGAGGAGATTGCCGGGGTGCTCGGCGTCCCGCGCCGCACCGTGGGCCGGAGGCTGGAGAAGTTCCGGGCGCACGCCGAGCTCATGCTGCAAGACGTTCGGAGAAAGGAAGCAGGCCATGGTGGCTGAGCCGTTCCCCAGGTCCAAGCCGTCCGGTGAGTGCCTGTCCGGGTGGCGCGTGTCGCAGGTGGTGCTCGGGCTGCTGCCACCGGAGGAGCGCGCGTCCGCCGAGGCGCACCTCACGACGTGCGCGCACTGCCAGCAGCGGGTGGAGGCCGAGCATGCCCAGACGCGCGCCGCCGCCTACGAGCAGGTCCCCGAGGCGTTGCTCGCGGCCGCGGCGGCGCTGCCTGCACGTCCCGCGCGTCCGGCGTGGTGGCGGTGGGCACCCGCCTTCGCCCTTCCGGTGCTGGCGGTGAGCGTGTTCCTCGTCGTCCGTTCGCCGGAGGCGGGGGTGGTCCCCGGGGGGCGGTGGAAGGGGAGCGCGTCACTGGACGTGGCGGTTGCGCGCGAGGGGGTGCTCGTGGTCAACGGCATGCCCGCGGAGGAGCTGGCGGAGCTGCGGGCGGGAGACCGGCTGCGCCTGCGCGTGCAGGGCGCGGAGCCGTCCGCCTGGCTCATCCTCCAGGGAGACGAGGAAGGAACATGGACCCCGTACTTCGAGGGAGCGGTGCCCCAGGGCGGGTGGCTGCCCATGGGCATCACCGTCACGCCGGAGGGCCGCACGCGGATGCGGCTGCTGACGTGTGCGGCGAAGCCTCCACCCGGGGTGCCGCCGGAGGAGGTCTGCCGCGTGCGCGTCTACGACTGGGGCATGGCTGGCACGCCGTGAGCCGCGTCGTCGCGCTGTGGCTGGCGCTGCTGCCGCTCGTCTCGGGCGCGAGCCAGGCGCGGTATGCGCTGCTGGTGGGCGCGCACAAGGGCAACGCGGACGAGCCCCGGCTGCACTTCGCCGGACGTGACGCGGAGCGGCTGCGCGAGGTGCTCGTCACGCTGGGAGACTTCCCGCAGGAGAACGTCGCCGTGCTCACGGACCCGAGCGCGGACCGGATGCGCACCGCGCTGGCGCGGATGAACGCGCGCATCCGCGAGGAGGTGGCGCATGACCGCTCCAGCGTGCTGCTCGTCTTCTACTCGGGCCATGCGGACGCGGAGTCGCTGCACCTGGGCGGCACGCTGCTGCCCTGGGAGGAGCTGCGCAACCTGACGTCCGGCTCGTCCGCGGCGGCGCGGCTGCTGGTGGTGGATGCGTGCCGCTCCGGGCAGGCCACGCGCGTGAAGGGCACGAAGCTGACGGCGCCCTTCGCGCTGCCCCCGGACGTGGAGTCTCACGGGCTGCCGGAGGGCTTCGCCATCCTCTCCTCGTCCGCGGCGGGCGAGAGCGCGCAGGAGTCGGACGCGCTGCAGGGCTCGTTCTTCACGCACCACCTGGTGGCCGCGCTGCGCGGCGTGGCGGACACCAGCGCGGACGGGCTCGTGAGTCTCGCGGAGGCGTACCAGTACGCGGCGGACCGGACGGTGGCGAGCACGGTGGCCACGGTGGGCGGCGTGCAGCACCCCACGTACCTGTACGAGCTGAAGGGGCGCTCGGAGCTGGTGCTCACGCGGCCGGGCCGCACGCAGGGGCTGGCGGCGGTGCGGCTGGAGGGGGCGGGGCAGTACTTCTTCCGGCAGGGCGGGAAGGATGGGCCGGTGGTGCTGGAGGCGGGCATCTCCGACGAGGCGCGCACGGCGCGGCTGGTGCCCGGCACGTACTTCGTGCAGCACCGGCTGCCGGACCGGCTGCGCGAGGCCCGCGTGGTGGCGGAGGAGGGCAGACCCCTGGAGCTGGCGGGCGTGGCGTGGCGCGTGGTGGAGCTGGACCAGCTGGTGCGCAAGGGCGGCGGCGGGCGGAGCACCTGGGCGCTGAGCGGGTGGGGCGGTGGCGCGTCGAGCGTGGTGGAGGGCTATCCCTTCGCTCCGGCGGGCGCGGTGCAGGTGTCCATGGACACGTCCGCGCTCACGCTGGAGGCGCAGGTGGAGGTGGCGCAGACGGGCTTCACGCAGCAGCGCTTCGAGCGGCGGCTCACGTCCATGGCGATGCGCGCCGGTGCTCGGAAGGTGTTCGACGTGGGGCTGCTCTCCCTGTCGGGTGGGGCCCGGGTGGGCGCGGCGTACGTGGACCAGCGCTTCTTCGGGCGGACGGCGCCGAGAGTCTGGCAGGTGGTGCCGCAGCTGGACACGCTGCTGCGCGCGGACCTGCACCTGCCTCGCGGGTTCTTCATGGGCGCCGAGGTGGGGCTGCGGGCCTCGCGGGTGCGCGTCACCTCGGCCCTGGGGCGCGAGGAGGTGCGCACGCCGGTGACGCCGGTGCTCGCGGCGGGGACGGGAATCCGCTGGTGAGGGTGTCCATGACTCGCGGCTCGCGGGTCTCTTCCATGGAACCGGCGCGCGGCGGTGGGCGCGCCTCACGTGGATGGAGTCCCGTCATGAAGCTGAAGCGTTTCGTGCAGTCGCTGGCCGTGTCGCTCGCGCTCGGGAGCACCTTCGGGTGCGGGGAGGCGCTCAAGGATGACGACTACACCGGAGAGCCCCGCTACGTGGTGCAGGGCGAGGTGAAGTCGCTGGCGCCCACCGAGGCGAATGGGGCGACACGCATCACGCTGGCCTGGGACAACTGGGCGCGCGAAGGGGACATCACCACGTACCAGAGCGTGGAGCTGACCAGCCTGAACCCTCCGTTCGACTACCAGCTGCGCGTCGTCGACAACCCGCCGGACGAGGTGCTCAACGACTTCGAGCCCGGGCTCATCGGGTTCGCCTACCTGCTCGTCTACGAGGACGTGAACGGCAATGGTGTGCCCGACGGGGACGAGGCCGACGACTGGGACGACCTGCGTGGCATGGCGCGCAACCACGTGGTCCTCTTCGTACCCGAGCTGACGGGGGCGCTCATGGCGACGCTCCGGGAGGTGGAGCTGTTCGTCAACGTGGACGACCTGAAGCCCGGCTTCAACCTGGCGCGCGGCGTCTGCGTGGGCACCGAGTCGAGCTTCGACAAGCTGGAAATCGTCCCCAACGAGCCCGTGACGGTGGCGGACCCGAACGACCCGAGCGAGCCGTCCTGCATCAACTACCACTGAGGTGTGGCCAGGTCAGGCGGGGAGCACGACGAAGCAGGTCCCCGCCGAGACGAGGGCGGACGGAGGCAGGCCAAACATCGTGCGGAAGGCCGTGCTGAAGTGGGCTGCGCTGGAGAAGCCGGCGACATGGGCGGCCTCGGTCAGGGTTCCGCCACTGGCGAGTGTGCGGGCCGCGACTCGCATGCGGACCCAGGTCCGGTAGCGCCGGAAAGGGACACCCGTCACCTCCCGAATCAGGTGCTGGGCCCGGGACACGGACAGCTCCAGGCCGGCGGCCACCCGGTCGAGGCGGCACTCCGCGGCGTCCAGTCCCTCCACCACCGGCTCCAGCTTCCGGAGCGCCGAGGTGATTCGCCGGTCCGTGCGTGTCCCCGACGGCTCCACCAGGCCGCCGAGGGTGTCCAGGACCTGCCGTCCCGCCGCCGCCGGCTTCACCGCCCTCAGGCGCAGCAGAGCGGCGACGGCCTCCTCCGCGCCAGCATGCTCGAGTGACACGCCGCTCCGGGTGCGCTGGCGCCACCCCGGGCCCCCCGCGACGGCGACGTCCAGCGGGTCGAGGTAGAGAAAGGCGATGGCACCACTCCCGGCCGTCAGCTGGTGCAGCGTGTTGGGCGGGATGAGGGCGGAGCGGGCCTCTCGTGGGCTGCCTCCGGCCGCGAGGGTGAACGGCTCGCCCAGGCTGAGCACGACACAGGCCACGGCGTTCCGGTGCGGCGCGAGGCGCAGCGACGGGCCGACATAGGCGGAGCGGACCGCGGACAGGAAGACCACCGGCGCCGTCGTAGCCGGTTCTTGAAAGCGGGGGCGTGCGGCGATGCCGTAGGACATGGGCTCCACCACGCTCGAGGGAGCTACGACATGGACATCAAGGCGCTGGCCGCGACACTGCTTCTGCTGGCTGTGGCCGCTGTGAATCTCATCCCCGGCATCGTCGCCCTGCTGCCGGACCGGACGGTAGCCCTGTATGGTATCGGCGTCGACGGTGGCTCCATGACCCTGCTGATGCGCCACCGGGCAGTGCTGCTCGCCTGTGTCGGCCTGGGCCTGGGTGCCGCCGCCTTCGTTCCTTCCGTGCGACCTCCAGCCCTGGCCTTCGCCGCCATCAGCAAGCTGAGCTTCCTGGCGCTGTACCTGATGACTCCCGGGCTGACGCCGGAACTCCAGAGGGTGGCGGCGGCGGACCTCGTGGCCCTGGCGCTGCTGGCCATCGCCGCGCTGCTGGGCTGACACGCCGCGCCGAGGCTCAGTCGCCCTTCTTCTTGAGGCGCTGGATGGCCGCGTTGGCCCGCTCGTGGCCGCAGTCCTTGGTGCCGAATACCGCCTTCTCCCTGGGCGTCTCGGTGACGCGAGTGAGCGCGGGGATGGCATCCGCGTCCCCCAGGGCTTCCAGCCGTTCCGCCGCGACCGCCCGGATGTCACAGGACTCTGACTCCAGGGCCCGGACATACGCCTCCACCAGGTCCACGCCGGCCGTGGCCCTGGCATGCTCCAGGTAGCGCAGCGCGCCCCACTGCCGCAGCGAGTAGTCCTCTTCGGCCAGGTCCTCGAAGTGCCCGACGACGCGCTCCTTGGGGAACCCGCCGAGCAGGGTCTCCATCGCCTTGCCGCCGTCGCGGCCGTAGTCCTCCGCGAGCCCGTCCAGGACGCGGTCCTCCACCTGCGAGCGGCCCTCTTCGTCCAGCTTGGAGAGCAGGAAGTACTCGCTCTTGTGGGCGTTCTTCGCGTGGTACACGGCCGCGCGCGCGCGCCTCCAGGCGGGGGCCTTCTGCTCCTCCTCCGGCACCTCTTCCAGCCGCGCCTGGGCCTCGTCCTTGCGGCCCTCCTCGAGCAACGCGAGCGCGCGCACGGCCGGGTCGTTGAAGTGCAGCACCCATGCCGCGCCAGCAGCCAGCAGCACCAGCACGCCGCCGAGGAGCGCGAGCTGATGGCGCCGGCTCGTGCGCAGCGTCGCGAGTCCTGACGGCAGCCGCTCGCCGACTCGCAGCGAGGCCCCACGCAGCCGTGCCCCGAGATGCAGGGCTCCGAGGCGCGTGCGGAGCGGGGAGAACGCCCCCTTCACCCGGGCCAGCACCGGCTCCATCCGCGCGCCCATGCCACCCGAAGGAGCGAAGCGCTCGCCGAAGGGCGGGCCCTCGGCCGCGCGCTGGCAGCGGTAGAGCTGGACCTGCTCGTCGCGGCCGGGGAGGGTGATGGTGCCGCACGGCTCGACGCCCGCCTCGGCGCGGTTGCGCGCCAGGTTCACCGCCTCGGTGAAGGTGACCTCGCCCGCGGCGGCCACGTGCTCCACCGACTCCACCACCTCCATCGGCTCGCCCAGCACCGTGTCCTGGGTGACGAGCACCTCACCCGCGTGCAGGCACACCCGCACGTGCAGCTGCTCCTCCGGCGGCACCGTCTGGTTGAAGCGCCACAGCCGGTCCTGCATGGCCATGCCACACGCCACGCCCGCCGTCGGTGAGCGGAACACCACCAGCAGCGCGTCGCCCCGCTTCTGGATGAGCCGGCCCTCGTACTCCTTCACCAGCGGCATCAGCAGCTTGTCGTGGGTGTCCAGCATCCGCGCGTTCTCTTCGTGCGTCTGCCGGCTGGTGCGCTCGGTGAAGCCCTGGATGTCGGTGAGCATCACCGTCAGGTTCTGCGGCTTCACCACCGACGCGCCGCCCGTCACCGAGGCCACGCTGCCCGAGGGCCGCGTCCCGAAGGCCGCCGTCCCCGTGCGCTGCGCCACGGGCGCCATGGACGCGGAGCCCGCCTGGGCCACACCGAACGCCGCGGTGCCGCTGCCCGGAGGCGGTGCCGCGGCGGCGCCCCCCGCGAAGACAGCGGTGCCGCTGGGGCCCGCCGAGGGCGCCGTGTCACCTCCGGCGAAGATGGCGGTGCCGGAGGAGGGCCCGCCTCCCTGTGGCATGTAGACGGGCGTGCCCAGGCCGGGCGTGAAGGCGGAGAGGGCCGAGTACGCGGCGGCCAGCGCGTCCGCCAGCTCGTGCGCGTTCTGCGGCCGCTTCGCCGGGTCCTTCTCCAGCAGGCGCATCACCAGTGACAGCAGGCCGACGTACCGCGACAGCGAGGGCGCGGCCCTGTCCAACGGACGGGGCGCGTGCGAGGCGTGCTGCGCCAGGAAGTGGCGCGGCGAGGGCCCATCGAAGGGCAGCCGCCCGGCCAGCACGCGGTACATCAGCACGCCGAAAGAATAGAGGTCGCTGCGCGTGTCCACCTTCGCGCCCACGGCCTGCTCCGGGGACAGGTACTCCGGCGTCCCCAGCACCACGCCCACCTGGCTGACGCTGCTGTTGGCGTCCGGCTCCACCAGCCGGGCGATGCCGAAGTCCAGCAGCCGGGCCTGCTCCCCGCGCGCGCCAGGGGAGATGAAGACGTTCTCCGGCTTCAAGTCCCGGTGGATGATGCCCTTGTCGTGGATGGCGGCCAGGCCCTCCGCCAGCTGCTGGAGCAGCGGCAGCGCGCGGCCCGGCGGCATGGGGCCGGGGGTGAGGACGTCGTAGAGGCTCTCCCCCTCCACGAACTCCATCACCAGGCACGCGTGGTCCCCGGACTCGCCGAAGTCGACGATGTGCACCACCGCCGGGTGCTCCACGGCGGACAGGAGGCGGGCCTCCCGCTTGAAGCGCTCGGCCATGCCGGCCTGGGCGTGCAGGTCCTGGTGGAGGACCTTGATGGCCACCTTGCGCCCCAGGGACACCTGCTCACCCAGGTACACCTGTCCCATCCCACCCGAGCCCAGGGGTCGGAGGACCCGGAAGCGACCTTCGAGGACGAGGGAGTCGGGGGCCAGCACGCCGGGCGCATATTGTCCGACTTCAGTCCGGGGTGCATGTTGATAGTGCACCGCGGCGTGGCGCCGCCCACACGCCCCGTTGCCTGCTCCACAGGCGGGGGGATTGTCAGAAATTTCGAGGGCTTGGGCAGCGTGGTAGCGTCGCGTCCTCCGCGATGGCTACTGACAGTGACTCCCCAAAGCCCGCCGCGGCGCAGGAAGCGCGCGCCGCCGCCCCCGAGCTGCGCCTGCTGGACCGCAGGGCCTTCGTGGGCTTTCCGGCGTTGGAGGTGCTGCCGGGTCTGCGCATCTCCGACTTCGCGCTGCAGATTCCGGACGTCAGCTTCCCCTTCAACGTCAGCGCCGGGGCCACGCGCTACCAGCGCAAGAAGCTCCTCTTCGGCTTCCTCGAGCTGACCGTCGACGCGGACCTGGTGACGCGCCGGGTGGCGGAGCTGGCCGGGCGGCTCGCCGGAATCGAAGAGCTGCGGCTGCACTTCCGTCCCGGCTACCTCGAGGGCCAGGGCCGGCTGCCCGCGCCCGAGCGCACGCCCTTCACCTTCAAGGTGGCCTTCGACGCGGACGGGGAGAAGCTCGCCGTCTACCTCTATGACGTGCGGCTGTACGGCTTCTCCTCCACACCCTCCGTGCAGGTGCCCGGGCTGCTTGCCGCGGGTGTCGGCGCGCTGGGGCTGGTGCCGGACGTGGAGGTGCGCGGCGCCACCGGCTTCTCCACGCGGGTGCTGCCCGCGCTGTGCCAGCTCGCGGCGGTGAGCCGCGGGTACAAGATGCCGGCGCTCGACACCGCGCGCCTGTCCGCCGCCGAGGTCTCCAGCACCGGCCTGCGCCTGCGCTTCTCCGCCGGAGGCCTGCCGCCGCCGGCCGCGCCGGATGAAGAGCTGATGCTCGCACTGGAGGGCGCTCGCGCCTTCTCGGACGCGGAAGGACTCATTGCCCAGGGGCGGCTGGCCGACGCGCGCCAGGCGTACCTCCAGGCCGGGGACGCGCAGGACGCGCACCCCTTCGCCGCCGAGCGGCTGCTGTCCCTCATGGTGGCGGACCCGCAGGCGCACGACCTGGCGCTGGACATCGCCGCCACGCTGCAGCGCCGCAGGGACCGCAGCCCCGCCGCCCTCTGGGGCGAGGCCGTGGTGCGCGAGCGTCGGGGTGAGGGTGCCCGCGCCGCCGAGCGCTACCTCGCGCTGTGCGCGCTGGCCCGCCGGACGTCGGAGGAGGCCGCGGCCTTCTTCTCCGCCGAGGCCGCCGCCCGCTGCTCGCGCGACACCGCGCCGCAGGTGGCGGTGAAGGCGCTGCACGAGCTGCTGGGCCTCAAGCCCGACCACCTGCCTTCCCTCAAGGCGCTGGCGCGTGCCTCCGACCAGGCCCGTGACAGGGCCGGCGCGGTGCGGGCGTACCGCCGGCTGGCCGCGCTCGCCAGGGACCCGGCCGAGGCCGCGGATGCGCACGTCCACCTGGCCCGCCTGTGCGCGCAGACCGAGGACGACGTCGCCGGTGCGCGGCTGCACTGCGAGGCCGCGCTGCGGCTGGCGCCGGACCACCCGGACGCGCTGCTGCTTTTGGGCGAGCTGTGCCACCGGGGCGGCGAGCACCTGCGCGCGCTGAAGGCGCTGGACCGCCTGCGCGAAGTCGCCATGGCCCGGCACGAGCTGGACCGGGTGGGCCATGCGGACCTGCTGGCCGGCCGTGTGTGGGAAGAGGGACTGAAGCAGCCGGACAACGCGCTGCTGCGCTACCGCGAGGCGGTGTCGCTGCTGCCCGGCGAGCCGGAGCCGCTGTTCGCCGCCGCGCGCGTGGCGGAGGGACTGGGGCGGCTGCAGGAGGCGCTCGCGGGCTACCAGCAGGCGCTGGAGCTGGCGGGGCCGGCGCCGCGCTCGGAAGGGGTGCGCCATGCCGCGCACGCCAGCCACCACGCGCTGGCGCGCCTGTACCGCACGCGGCTGGGAGACCCCGCGCGCTCCCGCGAGCACCTGGAGTCCGCGCTGTCGCTGGACCCGCGCGACGCGGTGGCGCTCGAGGAGCTGATTCCGTACTTCCGCGCCACCGGCCGCTCGCAGGAGCTGGCCGAGGCGTTGGAGAAGGCCGCCGCGCTCCAGGAGGAGCCCGGCAAGCGCGCCGCGCTGTGGGCGGAGGCCGGCGAGCTGTACCGGGGCAAGCTCCAGCAGCCGGAGAAGGCCGAGCGGCTGCTGCTGCTCGCGCTGGAGGCGGACGGCGACCACCGGCCCGCGCTGGAGTCGCTGCTGGCGCTGGCTGAGGCGCGGCGTGACGGCGCGCTGCTGACGCGGTGCCTGTCCGCGCTGGCGCGGCTGTCCACGGACCTGAAGGACCGCGCGCAGAAGTACCGCCGCCTCGCGGTGGCCGCGAGAGACCTCGCCTTCGACCTGGACCTCGCGGTGCACGCCCTCCAGGAGGTGCTGCGCGCCGAGCCCGATGATTTGCCCGCGCTGGGCGAGCTGTGCGCGCTGCAGCGCAAGCGCGCGGACATGGCGGGGCTGGCCACGGCGCTGGAGGTGCGCGCGCGGGTGGCGGAGACGCAGGGCGACAAGCGGCTCGCCGCCGCGGCGCTGCGCGAGCTGGCCGGAGTGCTGGAGGCCCGCCTGGGCCGGGTGGGCGACGCGCTGGTGGCGCTGGAGAAGGCCGCGCGGCTGGCGCCGGATGCCGCCGTGCTGCTGGACCTGGCGGACCTGTCGCTGCGCTGCGAGCGGCCCGAGCATGCCCGCCGCGCGCTGGAGGCGCTGCTGTCCACGCTGCCTCGCACGGCGGCGCCGGAGAAGCTGGCGGACGTGCGCGCCCGGCTGGGCCGCGCATGCGAGATGCTGGGAGACCGCGAGGGCGCCATCGCCGCCTACGCGCAGGCCTTCCCGCTGCGCCGGCTGGATGACGCGCTGGCCGCGCGGCTGGAGTCCCTCTACACGGAGTCCGGCGAGACGCAGGCGCTGGCCGAGCTGTGGGGCAGCCGTGCCCAGGCGCTGATGGGCGCCGACCGCGCCGAGGAGGCCGCGCCCCTCTTCCTCCAGAGCGCCCGCGCGCTGCTGGAGCGGGGCGAGAAGGCCGCCGCGCTGCTGCGGCTGACGGCGGCGCTGGAGGCGAGCCCGGAAGGGCCGCTGGCCGCCGAGGTGCTGGAGTCGCTGGCGGAGCTGGAGCTGGAGCGCGGCGAGAAGCTGGAGGCCGCGCGGCTGTACGCGCGCCGGGCCGCGCTGGTGCCGGACGCTCGCGCTGGCGCGAAGCTGCTCTTCCGCGCGTCGCTGCTGGCGGCGGGCACGAGCCGCGAGGAGGCCTTCCTCGCCGACGCGCTGGAGCGCGATGGCTCCTTCGCGCCCGCCCGGCAGCGCCGGGGCGAGCTGCGCCTGCCCACGGATGCTCGCGCCGCGCTGGACGACTTCGAGGCCGTGCTGGCGCTGCCGCCGGTGGACGCCGACGCGCCCCGCGAGGCCGAGCGCGTGGCCCTGACTCGCAAGGCCGCCACCGCCGCCGTCCGGGCGGGGCGCACCGACTCCGCTCGACGCCTGCTGGCCGAGTACTGCGCCCGCGCGCCGGAGGACCTGGACGCCCGGCTGGAGCTGGCCTCGCTGCACCGCAAGGCCGGGGCCCGCGAGGCGCTGGCGGACCTGCTGGTGGAGCTGTGGCCGCGCCTGTCCGGCGAGCCCCGCCGCGCCGCCCGCCGCGAGCTGGCGGAGCTGTCGCTGGGCCTGGGCCGCGCCACCGCTGCTGTCGACTCGCTGCGCAGCCTGCGGCTGGAGGAGCCTCACGACACGTGGGCGGCGCAGGCGCTGCTGGACCTGCTGCCCCCGCCGGGCACGGGCACCACGGAGGAGGAGGCCGAGCGACTGGAGCTGCTGGGCACCCTCGTGGCCTCGGCGACGGGCGAGGTCCGGGCGGAGCTGCTGGCCCGCCGCGCCGTGCTCCACCGCGCCGCTGGCCGCATGGCCGCCGCGCGCGATGACTTCTCCGAGGCCGCGAAGGGCGCCCGCCGTCCCGCGCCCCTGCTGCTGGCGCTGGCGGAGCTGGCGCGCGAGTCGGGTGACGAGGCCTCGGAGCTGGAGGTGTGGCGCCGCGCTGTCGCCGCCGACGCCAACCTGGCCACGCGCGCCCGCGAGCGCCTGCTGGCCCTGGCCTCGACGCTGGTGGAGGCGGACGCGCGCGAGCTCGCCCGCGAGACGCTGCGCGCGGCCATCGTCCTGGAGCCGCCGGCCGACGAGCGCTGTGACGCCTTCTTCTCCCTGGCCGAGCTGGCCCACCGTGACGGCAACGCGGCCGACGAGGCCGCCGCGCTCGCCGAGGCTGCCCGCCAGGGCCCGACGGCCCGCCGCGTGGAGGCGCTGCTGGCGCGCGCCACGCTGCTGGAGGCCCAGGGACATATAGATGATGCGGGGCAGAGCCTGGAGGCCGCGCTGTCGCTGGCGCCGCGCCACGCGCAGGCCACCGCCGCCCTCCAGCGCGTGCTGCGCGCCCGGGAGGACTGGGCGGCCCTGGCGGAGCTGCTCGCCGCCGAGGCACCGCACACGCCGCCGTCCGAGGCCACCGCGATGTACGCGGAGCTGGCGGCCCTC
This sequence comes from Pyxidicoccus xibeiensis, assembly GCF_024198175.1. Lineage (NCBI taxonomy): Bacteria > Pseudomonadati > Myxococcota > Myxococcia > Myxococcales > Myxococcaceae > Pyxidicoccus > Pyxidicoccus xibeiensis. The sequence continues at coordinate 419,257 of NZ_JAJVKV010000007.1, read as the reverse complement.
TACCTGGACCGCCTGGACCAGCCCGGCTCCGCCGAGGCGGCGCTGCGCCAGGCCCTGCGCCTGTCGCCCGCCGACGCGGAGGTGCGCCGCCGGCTGGTGTCGCTGGTGGCGGGCCGGGGCGAGCTGCGCGAGGCCGCGGTGCTGCTGGAGACCGCCGCCGAGAGCGCTGCCTCCTCCGAGGCCGCCGCGCTGCTGCGCGAGGGCGCCGGCTACGCGCGACGCGCCCAGGACCTGGACCGGGCGCTGAAGCTGGCCCGGAAGGCCCATGTGCTGGTGCCCGCCCAGGGCGCGGAGCTGGCGTCGCTGGCGGAGCTGCTCTACCTGCGAGGCGCTGTCCGCGAGGCGCTGCCGCTCCAGGACACGCTCGCCACCGAGGTGGACTTCCACACCGCGCCGGAAGCGGCGGAGGCCACGTGGCTGCGGCTGGGCGAGCTGGCGGAGCAGGCCGGCGAGTCGAAGCGCGCGGTGACGGCGTACCGGAAGCTGCTCGTCCAGCGGCCCCAGTGTGAGCCGGCGGTGCAGCGGCTCGCCGCGCTGCTGGAGAAGGACGACCCGCGCGGCGCCTTCGAGGTGCTCGTCACCCATGCGCGCGCGCTGCCGTCCTCCGAGGACACGGTGCAGCGCCTCGTCGCGCTGGCGGAGCGGGCCCGCGCGGCGCTGGCGGACGCGGGCGTGGCGGCGTCGCTGCTGTCGCGCGCGGCGGAGATGGCGAAGCAGCCGCTGCCGCTGCGGCGCCAGCTGGCCGCCCTCTACCGCGAGACGGGCCGCGCGCTGGAGCTGCTCACCGAGCTGCGGCAGGTGGCCACGCTCAGCCTCGAGGCAGGAGACGTGGAGGCGGCGCTCGCCGCCTATACCGAAGAGGCCCGGCTCGCCGAGGACACCGGCCGCGCGGACGACGCGCTGCGGGCCCTGGCGGACGCGCGGGACGTGCTGGAGTCACGCGGTCAGGCCGCCGAGGCCGCCGCGTGCGAGCGCCGGCGCGCGGAGCTGCTGCGCGACGTGAAGCTGGACCCGGCCGCCGCGGAGGGCGCGCTGGAGCGGGCCTTCGGGCTCGCGGCCGACCTGGGCACCGCGCGGCTGGGCGCGGCGCTGGCGGAGCGGCGCGACGACTCGGAGGCGGAGGGGCGCTGGCTGGAGCGCGCACTGCCGCTGCTGCGGGACGCGAAGGAGGCGGCGGCGCTGCGGCTGCGGCTGGCGCGGCTGCACCTGGGCGTGCTGTCGGACGTGGAGAAGGCGGAGGCCTTCCTGCGCGACGCGCTGCGCGGGGACCGCTCGCTGGTGGAGGCCGAGGCGCTGCTGGCGAAGCTGCTGGAGAGCGACGGGCGGCTGGCGGAGCTGGCCGCCTGGTACGAGGAGTGCGCGGAAGGGGAGACCGACGCGGAGACGCGCGCCGCCCTGCTCCAGCGCGCCGCCGTGCTGTACCGCGACAGGGCAGGGCGCCCGGATGCCGCCGCCGCCGCGTTCATCGCCGCGCGCGCCGCGCGTCCGGATGACCTGGAGCTCACCGCGCAGGCCGCGGAGCTGCTGCACGAGGTGAATCGCCACGCGGACGCCGCCGAGTTCGACGCGGTGCTGCTGGAGGCGGACCCGTTCCGCGAGCCCGTCTTCGCCCGCCACCTCGCCTTCCTGGAGGAGACGGAGGACCACCAGGCGCTCGCAGAGCTGATGCTGCGCCGGGCCCAGCGCCAGGCGCCCTCCGACGCCGCGGAGAGCTACCTGTCCGCCGCCCGGGCCTTCCGCGCGGCCGGCGCCCGGGAGCGCGCGCTGCTGTGCGAGGACCAGGCCTTCGACCTGAGCCCCGCCAGTGAAGAGGCCTTCGAGCGCGTGCGCGAGCGCGCCGCCGGTGACGTGCGCCGGCTGGCGGAGCTGCTGGCCCTGCGCGCCGCGGCCCTGCCCTCGCCCCAGGCGCTGCCGCTGCTGCGCGAGCGTGCCACCCGCCTGCTGGACGCGGGCGAGGTGCTGCTGGCCGCCGAGGCCTTCGACGAGTACCTCTCCCGCGCGGGAGACGACGTGGAAGCGCTGTCCGCGCGCGCGGAGCTGGCCGCGAAGGGCGGCGGGCCCATCGCCGCGCGCCCCTATGACCGCCGCCTGCTGTCGGCCGGTGGTGACGCGCTGCCGGTGCCGGTGCGTGCGCGCACGTGGCTGCGGCTGGGACATGCCTCGCTCGGCGCGGGCGCGTACCACGACGCGGCGGATGCCTTCGAGTCGGTGGTGGCGCTGGAGCCCGAGGGCGAGCGCGGCGCCGAGGCGCTGTCGCTGCTGGCCGAGGTGCACTCGCGCACGGGCAACGCGCCGGGCCTGTACCGGGCGTCGCTCCAGCTCGCGCGCCGGGCGGACGACACGGCCACGGCCGAGGTGCTCTACCGCCGCGCCGCGGACCTCTTCGACGACCCGAAGGACGCCATCGACGCGCTGCTGCCCCTGGCGCGGCTGCGGCCCGCGGACGCCTCCGTCATCGACCGCGCCGTGACGGGCCTGCGCGCCCTCGGCCGTCATGGCGACCTGCTCCAGGTGTACGAGTCCGGAGCCGAGGCCGCGGGCGGCCAGCGCGCCGCCGAGCTGCTGCTGGCCGCCGCCTCCGTTGCCGCCGAGTCGCTGGCGGACGAGGACGCCGCGTGGGCCCTCACCCAGCGCGCGGCCGAGGCCGCCCCGGAGGACCTGACGGCGCTGCGCGCGCTGGTGGACGGGCTGCGCAAGCGCGGCGAGTCCGTACGGCTGCTGGAGTCCCTGGAGCGACTGGTGCCTCGCGTGGAGGACGCGGACGAGGCGGCGGTGCTGCGCCTGGAGCTCGCGTCCCTGGCTCAGTCCGCCAGCCGGCTGGACGCGGCCCGTGACGCGCTGGAGACGGTGGTGGCGCGCGGCCCTTCGGGCGCGGGCTACGCCGACGCGCTGGAGTCGCTGGAGAAGCTGCTGGGCGAGGTGCCCGGGCGCCGGGCCGAGGTGCAGGTGGCGCGCGCGGAGCTCGTCATCGGGCGGGAGCGCCAGGTGCTGCTGCTGGCCGCCGCGCGAGGCTTCGAGGCCGCGAGCCGGCTGCCAGAAGCGCTGAAGGCGGCGAAGGCCGCGGCGGCGGTGGAGCCGGACGTGGACGCCGCGCTGCGCGTGGCCCAGCTGTACCGTGCGTCGGGAGAGGCCACGGGCGCGGCGCGGGCGCTGCTGCAGGCGGCCCGGCTCGCGTCTCCGGAGGAGCGTCCCCCGCTGCTGCTGGAGGCGGTGGGCCTGTGGGAGAAGGCGGGCGAGCACGGCGAGGCCCTGGAGGTCGTCGAGCGCATCGCCACCGAGGCGCCGGACATGCTGTCGCCGTCGGAGCTGGCGGAGCGCTTCGGCCGGCTGGGTGCCTTCGCTCGCGCGCTGGACGTGGGCTTCGCGCCCGCCATGGCCTCGGGTGACTACTCGGACGCGCTGGCCATGGCCGCGCAGGCCGGCGACAAGGCGCGCACGCGTGAGGCGCTGTGGGCCCTGGTGGCGCTGCCGGACGCGGACTCCGCCCATGCCTCCGCCCTGGCGGACGGGCTGCGCGCGGAAGGTGAGACGGAAGGGCTGCTGGAGCTGGCCGCCCTGTCCGCCGAGCGTGATGCGACGTTCGCCGCGGCGCTGCGCGACGAGGTGCTGCGCTCGGAGGCGGCGCCCGTGCTGTACCGCCTGCGCGCGCTGGAGGAGCTGTCCACCGACCCGAGCTTCGCCGCCCGCCTCACGCTGCTGCTGCCCGCGCTGGCGAAGCTGCCCGCCGAGCTGGCCGAGGCGGCGCTGGCCCGGGTGCGCGGGCTGCCTGACGCCGCGAAGGTGGAAGCGCTGGCCATGGCGGCGGACGGCTGGCCCGCGCGGCGCAAGGCCCTGCTGCGCGAGCGCCACACGCTGGAGTTCGAGCTGGGCCGCTGGGACGTCGCCGCGCGCACGCTGGCGCAGCTCATCGCCGTCGAGGAGGACCCGCACACGCGTGCCGCGCTGCACCTGGAGCACGGCGAGCTGCTGCTGAGCCCGCTGGACCAGCCGGTCGAAGCGCGCGAGGCGTTCGAGCGCGCCCTGGCGGACGATGGCTCCCACCGGGATGCGCTGCGGCACCTGCTGGCCCTGGTGGACGTGACGTCGGAGCCCGCGGTCTTCGTGGCCCTGGCGGAGCGGCTGTCGGTGGAGGACGGCCCGGACGCGCCCAACCCCTACCGCGAGCGGCTGGCGGACGCCTACGAGGCGCTGGGCATGGTGGCGGATGCCGCCACGCAGCTCGAGGCCCTGCCGGAGACGGAGGAGCGGCTGGCCCGCCGTGCACGGCTGGCGGAGCAGCGCGGCCTCGTGGGCGAGGCGCTGCGGCTGCGCGAGCGGCTGACGGACGAGCCCGCCGTGCTGGAGGCCATCCTCCGCGGCTACCTGGACGCGCAGCTCGTGTCGCCCGCGGCCCGGCTCGCCGAGCGCCTCTTCGACGCGAGTGTCCTGTCCCCCGAGGTCACCCGGATGTCCGCCGAGCGGCTGTCCCCGTCGCCCGAGGGAGCGCCCGTGGCGGCCCGCATCTGGCCGGAGCTGCTGCGCGCGCAGCTGATGGACGTGGATGGGTGGACGCTCTACGCGGAGGCCCTGCGCGTGCTGGGCCGCACGGAGGCGGCGGAGCGCGCGGACGGCATCGGCGCGGCGCTGGACTCCAGCGGCACGGCGGCCAGCGCGGCCCCGGTGTCGGCGCTGCCCGTGCCCTCCGGCTTCCAGCACCCGGTGCCCCCGGGCGTGGTGCCGGTGACGACGGAGCGCTTCCCGCGGCTGTTCGCCGCGCTGAAGCCGCTCCTGACGTCGCTGGGCGCCCAGGGCGTGCGCGTGGGCGTGGACCCGGTGGGCGGGGTGGAGGCGTACCTCACCAGTCCCGAGGAGCTGGTGCTGGGCGCGGGCGCGCTGTCGTGCTTCGGCGCGGCGGAGCTGGGCTACCTGTGCGCGCTGGCGCTGGCGCTGGGCGAGTCCGGCGTGAAGCTTTCGCGCCCGGGTGAAGTGCCCGGCCTGGAAGCGGCGGCGGTGGCGGCCTTCCGTGCGGTGCCGGCCTCGCTGGCGGCGGGGCGGGTGCTGGCGCGGCTCGACGCGGAGGTGCGCGGAGGGGACCCGTCGAAGGTGGAGGTGGGAGTGGTGCTCGCTCGCGCCGCGGCCTTCCGGGCGGTGGCCCTTTCCGTGCTCGAAGGCGCTTAGCCGTGTAGCCTTTCGGGTGCATGCACCTGAAGCGCCTTTCCTTCATCGTCCTCCCCGTCGCGGCCGTCGCCGCGGCGATGGCCTGTTACTCGGACCCGGTGTACCCGGGTGACCAGGTGCTCGGCACCTTCCGCTTCGAGGCGCGGTTGGATGCCGCGCGCACCACCTGCGACGCGTCCGTGCCGGACTTCGCACAGATGGATGACGCGGGCGTCTTCCGCTTCGAGGGCACCTTCTCCCGCGACACCGACGCGGGCACCGGCTTCTTCACGGTGCAGCAGTTCAACCGCCCCGCGACCTACGACGGCCAGCAGGCCAGCTCCACCCTCAAGGCCACCGCGCCCCGCGCGACGTGTGGCACGGGCTGCGAGGACTCGCAGATTGAAGAGACGCTGAAGGTGACGCTCTTCAGCGACAGCCAGGCGCGCACGCTCAGCCGCGACTGCCGGCAGAGCGACGGCGGCATCCCCGACGGCTCGGTGCCGGGCCCCACGGAGAACGGCTACGACGTGTCGCTGGCGTGCGGCTCGCTGACGGACGTGTTCCTGCCGGGCACGCGCAACTGCAACTGCCAGCCGTCCACCTGCACCACGGCGTACATCATCCAGGGCGAGCGGAGGGACTGATGGCCAGGCGGGCGGTGGTGTTGATTTCGGGCGGGCTGGACTCGACGACGTGTCTGGCCATGGCAAAGGCGAAGGGCTTCGAGCCGGTGGGCCTGGCGGTGGCCTACGGCCAGCGGCACGCGGTGGAGCTGGAGCAGGCGCGCAAGGTGACCGCGGCCATGGGCGTGAAGGACTTCCGCATCGTCAGCATCGACCTGCGGCAGGTCGGCGGCTCGGCGCTCACGGCGGACATCGAGGTGCCCAAGGACCGGCCGGCGGACGAGATGAGCCACGGGATTCCGGTGACGTACGTGCCGGCGCGCAACGCGCTCTTCCTCTCGCTGGCGCTGGGGCTGGCGGAGGTGGTGGGCGCCACGGACATCTACATCGGCGTCAACGCGGTGGACTACAGCGGCTACCCGGACTGCCGGCCCGAGTTCATCCGCTCCTTCGAAGCCATGGCCAACCTGGCCACCAAGGCCGGCGTGGAGGGCGCGCGCTTCACGGTGCATGCGCCGCTGTCCGGGCTGACGAAGGCGGACATCATCCGCGAGGGCGTGAAGCTGGGCGTGGACTACGGGCTGACGCACTCCTGCTACGACCCGGACTCCCAGGGCCGCGCGTGCGGGCGGTGCGACAGCTGCGTGCTGCGGAAGAAGGGCTTCGAGGAGGCCGGCGTGCCGGACCCGACGCGCTACACGGAGAGGGCATGACGATGCGGACCTGGACGGCGGTGGTGGTGGCGCTGGGGCTCTCCACGGGCGGCACGGGGCTCGCGCAGGACGCGGGGACGCCGGCACCGAAGGCGAAGGGGAAGAAGGGCTCGGACGCGGGGAAGCTGGTGCAGGCGACCACGGTGGTGACGGACCTGGTGGAGGACCTGCGCTACGCGACGGCAGACAACTTCCTGAAGAAGAAGGTGTACCCGGATACGGCGCGGTGCCTCTTGCTGCCGGAGTCGGCGCAGCGGCTGAAGAAGGCGGCGGACGTGCTGCGGCCGCAGGGGTACCGGCTGAAGGTGTACGACTGCTACCGGCCCCGGGCGGTGCAATACGAGATGTGGAAGATCATGCCGGTGCCCGGCTACGTGGCGGACCCGAAGAAGGGCTCCAACCACAACCGGGGTGGGGCGGTGGACCTGACGCTGGTGACGCTGGACGGGAAGGCGGTGGAGATGCCCACCGAGTTCGACAGCTTCACCGAGCAGGCGCACCACGGCTACGCGGGCGGCACCGAGGCGTCGCGCAAGCACCGTGAAATCCTCCGCGAGGCCATGGTGGGCGCGGGCTTCTCGCCCAACCGCATGGAGTGGTGGCACTACGACCTGCCGGACGCGAAGACGCGGCCCGTGCTGGACGTGCCCTTCGAAGCGCCGAAGCAATGATGAAACCATGATGAAGCGCTGAGGCTCGCGTGCGGCACGGCGCGGGCCCCGGGGGCACCATGGCGCCACCCTGATGAACGAGGTGGCTCACCATGAAGACGTTGCTCCGCGGTCCGCTGCTCTGTGCCCTGCTCCTCTCCACGGCTTCGGCCGCAGCCGACAGCACCGCGACCTTCATCGGCACGGTGACTGAAGACGCGAGCGGCAAGCCCCTCGCCGATGTCGTGGTGACGGCGACGGCACCGACCCTTGAGCATGAGCAGACCGTGGTGACGGACGCCCAGGGGAACTACCGCATCCCCGGACTTCCGCAGGGCGTCTACACGCTGCGGTTCGAGCGGGAGGGCTTCGAGCTCCACGCCCGGCAGGACCTCAAGCTCCGGCTGCCCCGGACCGTCCGGGCCGACATGGCCATGAGTGCCGTCGGCCAGCCGTCGGCCATCGCCGTGGGCTCCCCGTCCCCTGGTATCAACAGCGTGAGTGTGGACCCGGAGTTCATCAAGCGCATCGCCGTGGCCAGGCCAGGGGGCCGCGCACGGGCTGACACACATTGCTTCGGGTGCGGCGGACCGTCCATCCAGGAGCAGACTCCCGCCTGGATGCTGTCCCGGATGCCCATCGTCGTCCCGGATGGCACGCCCCAGCTCGTCTACCGGGCCCCATCCGCCGACCGGTGCAGCCCTGACTTCGGGAGCCGATGATGACCCGGTCCCGCATGAGCCCGCTGGGCTGGGCTCTCGCCCTGCTCGTGCTGCCCACGGCCGCACCGGCCTGGCGAGCGCCGTCGGCCCATGAACTCATGCCATGATGAAACCGTGATGATCGCCGCCGCCTCCCCAGGCAGGCTGCGAGCATCTCCCGAGGACGGCCACAGGCTGGTCACCCCATGAACCCTGCCCACTTCAAAGCCCTCTGTGGCCTCCTGCTGCTGCTCTCCGCGCCCGCCGTGGCCCAGAGTGGCACCCTGCACGGCACGGTGGTCACCCAACCGGGCGCGCGTCCCCTCGAGGGCGTGCGTGTCACCGCCACCTCGCCTGCGCTGAAGGCGGAGCAGGTGGGGACCACGGATGCCCAGGGGAACTACCGCCTCCCGCGGCTCCCTCCGGGCACCTACGCCCTCCGGTTCGAGAAGGAGTCCTTCCTTCCCCAAACCCGCACGGACGTCCTGCTGAAGCCCGACGCCACCGTCCGAATCAACGCGGAGCTGAGCTCCGGCGGTGACATCACCGTCGAGCGCCCGGTGAGCCCCGGCACCCCGCAGCGCATCTTCGAGCCCCTGTCCCCATTCGTGCCTCCCTACCGCGCCGAGGCGGATGGCGTGGCTCGCGTCCTCCCGCCCACCATCCCCTTCGCCGGTCCGGAAGATGACCGCGAGCGCGCCCCGGCCTGGGCCTTGCCGCACATGCCCGTCCTCGTCCCGGATGGCGCGGTCCAGTACCTCTACCGCTCGGCCGACGACGTGCCTCCTCCGGAGTTCCGTACCCGGAGCAGCGACGGGGTGAATCCCACCATCGACACGGAGGAGGACCGCTTCTCCGTCCTCTTCGTGGACGTGAAGACGGCCTCCTACGCCCTGGCGCGCGACTACCTGCAGCGGGACGTGCTCCCGGACGAGCGGACGGTCTGGGCCGAGGAGTTCATCAACAGCTTCGGCTACGGCGACGAGGGCCAGGCCAACGGCCCCTTCATCATCAACATCGAGGGCTTTCCCTCGCCGAGCCGCAAGGGCTACCACGTGCTGCGAGTCGGGGTGAAGGCGCGCGAGGCCCTCCCCGACGTGGGCGTCCAGGTGGAGTTCGGCCGCGAGGCCGTGGCCCGCTACCGGTTGGTGGGCTACGAGCGCGCCTCCCCTGCGCCCGAGCCGCTCGACGATGACGAGGAGGAGCACGACACCCCGATGCGCGCGGGCCAGTCCATCACCGCCATCTACGAGGTGAAGATTCGCGGGCCCGCCATCGCCTTCGGCCGGCTTCACGTCAACTACGACGACCCGGGTGGCAGCTCGCGGCGTGTCTTGATGCTGCTGCCCTCCAGCGTGCTGAAGAGCTCCTATGCCCGCGCCGCGCCGGCCACGCGGCTGGCCTACGTGGCCTCCGCCTTCGCGGAGAAGCTGCGAGGCTCCTTCTGGATGCGCACGCTCGACTGGGCCCGGCTGCACGCGCTCTGGGAGGAGGTGGGCGAGCCGCTGCGCAGCCGCCAGGACGTGGCGGAGCTGGGCGCGCTCATCCGCAAGGCGCAGGCACTGGACAAGCGCAAGGACCGCTACGAGCGCCAGGTCCCGCTCACCAACATGGACCTGGACCAGGCCCCGGACGCCGCGGACTAGCCCGCTCCGATGCTCCGCCGCCTGCTGCCCACCCTCATCGCGCTCGGACTCGGCCTCGCCGGGCTGGGCTGGGGCCTGGGCTACCTCCAGCGCATCTTCGCCGCCGAGCGCGAGGACGCACAGGCCTCGCTCGACTCGCGGCGCGAGGCCCTGGAGCAGTACGCCCGCGCCTCGCTGGCGCAGTCGCTGCGGGACAGGCTGGAGGCCGCGCGCCCCGCGCTGGAGGCCGCGGCGGTGGACCCGCTCGTCCCCGCCACCGGCCTCTACCTCCGCGAGAGAGGAGAGCAGCTCCTGCCCCGCCTCGCGCAGCACGACACGGGCGAGGCCGTGCCCGCGAAGGAGCGCTACGCCCGGCTGCGCGCGGGCACGGAGCGCGCGGACGAGGACGACGCGGAGGACCCGTGGGCGGAGCGGCTCGCCCTGGTGCGCTCGGTGGACGGAGCGCTGGCGCGCGGGGACCGCCGGGCCTCCACGGTGGCGCTGATGGCGCTGCTCCAGCACCGCGCGCAGTACGTGCTCGCCTCCACGCGCGACGTGCCCGGCCTCCTGGTGGTGCTGGAGTCGCTGGCCGAGCGCGGGGACCCGGTGCCGCAGCTCATGCACGCGCTGGTGCGCGACGGGCTGGCGGACGGAAGGGGAGGGCGGCTGGAGGGGCTCCAGCGACTGCTGCTCCTGCGCCGCTCGCGCTTCACCCCGGCGGACTTCGCCTTCCTGCGCGAGCGCGTGGCGGCCCTCTCCGCCCGGGTGGGCGTGCCGGCCATGGACTTCGAGTCGCGCGCAAGCGAGCTGGCCACCGAGCCGCTGCCGCTGCCCCGCACGCTCCCCGGCTCCGTGCTGGTGCGCGCCGGCTGGTACCTGGAGCCGCGCGGAGGCAACCACGTGCGAGGCGTGGCGGTGGACGCGGCCATGCTGCTGGAGTCGCTCACGCGCGAGATGCGCGAGCGCGGGCTCCTGGGCACGGAGGGCCAGGTGCGGCTGCTGGGCGACGCGGAGGTGCTGCCCCTGGACGCACTGCCCCTGGCGGTGGAGACGCCCGAGTGGGCACGGGCGCAGGCGGCCCTGGAAAGCCGCTACCGGCTGAAGACGGGCATGGCGGCGGTGTGCGCGGTGCTGGCGCTGGGCATCGCCGCGCTGGCCTTCCTCGCGCAGCACCGCAAGTACCGCTTCCTGGAGCTGAAGAGCGACTTCGTGGCCACGGTGTCGCACGAGCTGCGCACGCCGCTGGCCTCCATCCGGCTGCTGGGGGAGACGCTGGAGTGGCGGCTCGCGGAAGGCACCGACGCGCGCGACTACCCGGCGCGCATCGTCCGCGAGGCGGACGGGCTGACCTTCCTGGTGGAGAACCTCCTCTCCTTCAACCGCATCGACAAGGGCCGCTGGGTGCCAAGGCTGGAGCCCGTGCGCCTGGACGAGCTGGTGTCCGGCCTGCGCAGGGACCTGGAGGCCTGGTCCAAGGTCCCGGTGGAGCTGGAGGCGCGCGTGGGGGAGCAGACCTTCCGCGCGGACGCGCAGCTCCTGCGCCTGCTCCTGTCCAACCTGGCCCGCAACGCCTGCGCCTACAACCAGCGCACCCCGGTGCGCCTGCGCATCGAAGCGCTGCCCGGAGGCCGCGTGCACTTCTCCGACAACGGCATCGGCATCCCCCGGGAGAAGTGGGAGCAGGCCTTCGAGGAGTTCGTGCGCCTGCCCGGCCAGGGGCGCGACGTGCCCGGCAGCGGCCTGGGCCTGGCGCTGTGCCGCCGCATCATGCGCCTTCACGGGGGGAGCCTGCGCGTCGCGGCCTCCAGCCCGGAGGGCACCACCTTCGAGCTCACCTTCCCGCCCACGGTGACGACATGACGACCCACACCCTGCCCACCATCCTCGTCGTGGAGGACGACACCAACCTGCGCGTCGCGCTGCGCGACAACCTGGAGCACCAGGGCGGCTACGCGGTGGAGGAGGCCACCACCGTGCGCGAGGCGCGAGAGCACCTGGCGAAGCGGAGCTTCCAGCTCATCCTGCTGGACGTGATGCTGCCGGACGGGGACGGCTACTCGCTGTGCCGCGCGCTGCGCGACGAGGGCGTGGCGACGCCGGTGCTGATGCTCACCGCGCGCACCCTGGAGGACGACGTGGTGCGCGGCTTCGAGGCCGGCGCGCAGGACTACCTGGGCAAGCCCTACCGCCTGCGCGAGCTGCTGGCCCGGGTGGGCGCGCTGGTGAAGCGCTCCGGGGGCGCCCCGATGAAGCTGGTGCGCTTCGCCGGCTACAAGATGGACCTGGACCGGCGCAAGGTGGAGACGCCCGAGGGAGCCGGCGTGGAGCTGACGCGCACGGAGTTCGACCTGCTGGCCTTCCTGGTGCGAGAGAAGGAGCGGGTGCTGCGCCGGGACGACATCCTGGACGCGGTGTGGGGCAAGGACGTCGTCGTGGACCCGCACACCGTGGACAACTTCGTCTCCAGCCTGAAGAAGAAGCTCGGCTGGAACAGCGCGTCCCGCTTCGCCATCCAGACGGTGCGCGGCGTGGGCTACCGCATGGAAATCGAGGCGCCCTGAGGCCCGGGCGGCTTCACCGCAGCGGGCTGCGAGCCAGCCGCTCGGCCAGCGCGTCCAGCGCGGCCCGCCTCGGGCCCTCCGCCCCGCTCCGGGCCGCGTCGATGAGGGCGGGCGTCTCCGGGGCGTCCACCCGCAGCACGGCGTTGGACAGGGCCTGCCGCACGTCCCCGTCGTAGTGGGGATACGCGCGCACCAGCGCCTCGGCCGCCAGCCGCCGGATGGCGGCGCCTTCCTCCTGCCGGGCGCTCAGCTCGGGCGTCTTCCACGCCCAGGCGGAGCCGGCATCCGCCAGCGCGCGAGCGAGCCGCCGTGCGTCGGCGGGCGTGGGCCGCGCGTCGAGCGCCTCGACCAGGGCCCGCACCACCTCCAGCTTCCGGCACTCGCCCATCGTCTCCCGCGCGACCTCGCCCGCGCGGCCGCTCTGCCTGGACACGGCGATGAGCGTCTGCACGGCCTCCGGGCTCTCCATCCGCGCCAGCGCCCGCGCCGCCGCGCGCAGCACGGGACGCCGGGTGTCCGGGCCCACCAGCAGCTCCTTCCACAGGGGCACCAGGCGCGCGTCGCGCTGCTCGCCGGCCACCTCCATCAACCCCACCATCAGCGCCAGGCGCCCGGAGTCGCGCGTCGGCCGCGGGTCCTTCGTGGACGGGAAGGCGAGCCGCTCCACCATGGGCCACAGGGCCTGGGGCCCCAGCTCCCTGAAGACGGGTGAGACGGTGGCCAGCATGCCCCGCTTCTGCGCGTCCAGGGCCTCCACCTGCGCCGTGGCCGCGTCCAGCCGGGAGAACGCCTCGGGCGTCTCGCGCCAGGCGCGGTCTATCTGCTCCCGCAGCACCGCGCGCCAGCCACCGAGCAGCGACGTCGCGTGTGGCGCGTCCGAGGCTGCCGCCGTCGTCGCAAGCAGCAGGAGGAGTGCGGCGCCCAGGCCGCGACAGGTCTTCCGGTTCATCGTCCACCCTCCCACCACTTCACCTGGGGAATCACGCGCGCGCTGTTGGTGGCGCAGTGCACCTGGCCACCGCCGATGTGGTACGGGCTCCAGGCATCGGTCCAGTGCACGCGGATGCCGTACGCGGAGAGCGCCGTCTCGAAGGCCACCTTGAAGGGGTCCGTCTCGTCGATGAGCGGCCCGTGGGGGTCTGGCGCGATGACCAGCGTGGGAGACACGGACAGCAGGTTCAGCATCGCGGGCTGGTACGCGACGAGTCCGCCCGTCACCTCATGGAAGAGGAAGGGCACCCGGATGATTTCCGCATCGGTGAGGCCCGTCTCCTCCTTGAGGATGGACAGCTGCGTGTCGATTTCCAGCGCCGCCTGCGCGCTCGCGTCCATCACCCAGGGGCTGGCGAGCACCTGGGACACGGTCAGCTCCGCGGGCACCTCGCGCTGCCACAGCCGCCCGGTGAACAGCTTCGCGTTCCCATGGCCCTGTGCGGCCGCCTCCAGCAGCATGCGCCGCGCGAGCGCCGGGTCCGCCACGAGGAGAATCCACCCGCGAGGCGTGCCCGCGGGCAGGAAGCTGAACGTCTCGTCCACGTGGCTCACGTCGAGCCACGAGGTGTCCACGTACACCGGCGGCTGCACCGCCTGGGCCTCCAGCATCCGGGTGAAGCTGGGGTCGGGCTGGTAGTCCGGCCGGGTGTCCGGGCCCCGGCCCCGCAGCAGGCGGCCCAGCGGGTAGCGCACCCCGTCCTTCTCGTAGGGCGGGATGACCTCCGTGTTGCCGAAGGAGTTGAGCGTCTGCGAGTCCCGCGACATTCCCGGCTGGTACTGCTGCACGGCGGCCATGTCCGGGCCTCGCAGCCAGAAGACGATGCGGCCCGCGGGGCGCAGCGGCGCATTCGGGTCCGTCTCGTCGTACACGTGGGCGCCGCGGTAGTTGACCTGGATGACGTGCTGCCTGCCTTCCGCGGCGGGCATCGCCATGTACGCTGGCTCGAAGTAGTCCTGCGTCCAGAGGTCCTCCACGCTGAACTCGAACAGCTCCACGCGCCGGCCGGAGTCCGCCAGCGCTCTGGCAAGGCCCTGGCGGAACACGCCCGTCTCCGGCTCGTACGGGATGCGGGACACGTACACGTGGCGGGCCGGCGTGAGGTGGTGGAACATCACCACCGGCGCGACGCGCATCCGCACGGTGTCCTGGAAGTCCGACTCCAGGGAGCCCTGACGGGTGATGGTGAACACCACGTCCGCGTAGCCATCCCACTGGCCCGGGTCCCGGACGATGTCGTTGGCCTCGATGGCCAGCTCCACGCCGCGCTGGAGGTCCTTCGCGGACAGGGCGACCCGCTCGGGGCCGTCGAGCGAGTAGAAGCGGCTTCCAATCTTCTTGAAGAGCCGGACCTTCTGGGCCGCCGCTCCGGAGACGGTGACCGAGCCCACGGCGTAGTCCGGCGCTTCCGGCCACGGGGCGGTGCGCAGGCGCGCCAGGTCTGCGAGGTCCCTGTCTCCATTCACCTTCCCGTCCGCGGCGTCATGGCACCGGGCCATCGCGTCGTCGCTCATGGAGAAGGGCGACATCGAGAAGTCGCAGGCGCTCTCGTCGTCGTCGATGTTGGCCAGGAAGACGGCGCCCCGCTCGGCCGTCCACGTGTCCTCGCCCTCGTCGTCCGTGGGGTCCTCGAGGTCCACCACCCCGTCGCGGTTCACATCCGCTCGCAGGTCCACGTGTGGGTGGAAGGGCCCCGTGAGGCGGTCCGGAGTCTGAGGACGGTGGTCGTCGTCCGGTACCAGGGGCTCGCATGCGCTGGTCAGGACCAGCGACAGCAGCAGGGGACGCAGAAGGCGTGCGTGTGCACGCGGGGGGGGCCGCATTGGCGCTCTCTCGCTACACGGACGTCCGGCCGGCGCCGAAGGGCGCCCGTCCATTGATTGGGGCGCATAGGAACGACAGCTCGCGGCCACACTCAAGAATCGACGCGGACACGCTGGAGTCACCTCCATCCGGAAACTGCTTTTTGACAGCGGCGGGTCCTTTTGCTCCCACCCCCCTCGGAAGGATGTGGGAGTTGAGCGTCCACTGGGGCCCCCTGTTATTCAGGCGCCATGACGGACACCGTTCGCTACGCCATCGACGCCACGGTCCTCTCCCAGAACGCCCGGAGCGAGGCCGCGCCAGCGCCCACCAGCACGGCGCGTCGCAACTCGGTGTTACCGCGCGTGGAGTGGAACGGGGCGCGGGCGGAGTTCGTCCCGCCGCAGCACGAGCGCTTCGAGGAGATGCGGCTGTTGGGGCAGGGCGGCATGGGCGAGGTGGTGCTGCTGAAGGACCATGACATCGAGCGGCTGGTGGCGCTCAAGCGGCTGCCCGAGGGCGCGGACCTGGACCGCGTCCTGCGCTTCGTGGAGGAGATTCGCGTCGTCGGCCAGCTGGACCACCCGAACATCGTCCCCGTGCACGACGTGGGCGTGGACGAGCGGGGCCGGTACTTCTTCGTGATGAAGCACCTGCAGGGGGACACGCTGGAGAGCATCATCTCCAAGCTGAAGCAGGGGGACCGGGCCACGCACGAGCGCTTTCCCTTCCGCGAGCGGGTGCAGGTGTGCCTCGCGGTGCTCAACGCCGTCGCGTACGCGCACCGCAAGGGCTTCATCCACCGCGACCTCAAGCCCGCGAACATCATGGTGGGGCCGTTCGGCGAGGTGACGGTGATGGACTGGGGCCTGGCCCGGCCGGTGCGCCCTCCTCCCTCGGCGGACAGCCAGGGCGTGGGGCTGCGGATGCGGCCGGTGCCGGACGGCGCGCCGCCGGTGGGCTTGAGGGAGGCGGCGTCGCTGCGCACGCAGGTGGGGTCCGTCATCGGCACGCCGCTCTACATGTCCCCGGAGCAGGCGCGCGGCGAGGACACGCTGGATGCTCGCAGCGACGTGTACAGCCTGTGCGTGGTGTTCCACGAGCTGCTCTTCCTGGGCCACTACCTGGAGGGGCGCGAGTCGCTCACCGACATCCTCGAAGGGGTGCAGTCGGTGGCGCCCGTCGTGGCCGCGCTCAAGTCGAACCCGCATCAGAAGTCCGTGCCCGCGGAGCTCTCCTGGTTCGTGGCGAAGGGCTTCGCGAAGGACCGGGCGAAGCGCTACCAGTCGGTGGAGGAGATGACGGCGGCGCTCCAGGCCGTGCAGGAGGGGCGCATCCACGTGCAGTGCCAGCGCACCATGCTCAAGCGCAGCCTGCACGAGGTGCTGCGCTTCGTGGACGACAACCCGGTGGCCGTCATCATCGGCAGCACGCTGGGGGCGGCGCTGGTGGCGGGCTCGGTGGCGTACACGCTGATGTCCCTGTTCTGAGTCTCTGAGCTTCTGACTCCGGGGCTCACCGCGCGGGCGTGCCCGGGTGCCAGCGCTCCAGGTGCCGGGCGTGGGTGGGCAGGTACGCGCCGGGCTGGAAGTGCGTGTCGTAGAAGTCCAGGTCCAGGTGGTGGGCCTGGAGGTAGGTGAGGCAGAAGACGCTCGGGACGGTGCCGGGGAACTTGCCGAACCTGTCCAGAATCGTCTGCGCCATGTGGGCCACGCACTCGCGGAACTCCGGGTCATGCACCCTGGCGGCGCCGCGCACGCGAGGGCTCTCCTTCCACGCGCCGGGGGTGCCGGCGTTGAAGGGTCCCCCCGGGCCGAACTTGCGCTCGCACAGCGCGTCCACCGCCGCGCGCATGTCCGGGTAGTGGGGCGGGCAGAAGGCCTCGAAGACGCCCGCGCGGCCGGTGGGGTTGGGCAGGGACCAGCGCGCGTCCGTGTCGAAGCGGAAGCCCAGGCCGGGTGCGCGCGGGTCTCCGGTGGCGCCCAGAACCGTGTGCCGGTCGATGCCGTCGAACATCCACCCGCCCAGCCCCATGGCCTGGAGCATCAGCACGCCCGCGTAGCAGCTGCAGGCGAGCTCGGCGGTGGCCTCCGTGAGCGCGTACTGCTCCACGAAGGAGAGTGGGAAGGGGGCGTCCAGGTTGACGAGGTGGCGGTAGCGCTCCATGCCGGGGATGGGCTCGCCGTTCAGGTCGTCGGTGACGCAGTAGCCGTTCTCGACGATGAAGCAGAGGATGGTCAGCAGGTGCTGCGCCAGGTCCGCCACGGGCATGACGAGCAGGGAGCCGGGGCGGTTGGCGCACCAGGTGTTGTGGCCCTCGATGAAGGGCTCTTCGTTGGGGAACTGGAGGCGGCCCGACTCGAGCTTGCGGATGCGGCCTCGGTGGGCCTCCAGCAACGTGTCGAGGTCGAAGGCGCCGTCCGCGTCCTTCTCCGCGAGCGCGGGCGCGTCGCGCGTGGAGAAGAGGTAGATGCCGGTGTCGTCGGTGAAGAAGAGCTCGCTGGTGTGGAAGCCGGCGGCGGAGGGGAAGGTGCGTCCACCGGCGGCGCCCGCGTAGTTGGGGAAGTGGGGAGCGTAGTGGGCGTTGCGGGTGATGGCGTAGTGCCAGCCCGTGTTGCCACCGGCGGCCAGCAGCACCAGCAGGCGCTCCAGCTCGCTCAGCGGCATGGGCTCGTGGCGCGAGGTGTGGGCCAGCGGGCCATCGGGGATGGACGCGCCCATCGAGAAGCGCCGGGCGCGCCGGCCGAGCAGCGCCTGCAACAGCGGGAAGGAGAGGACGTCGTCGAACCCCGCCGGGAGCGGTGGCCGGGCGGAGCCAGGGGCCTCCGCGGGCACGGAAGCCTCCCGAAAGCCGGGAACGGGCCCTGTGGGCGGAGGCAGCGGGCGCGGCGGGTGACGGGCCTGGGGCGGGGTGGGGCCGCGAGCGGAGCGGCGCCGGACATGCGAGCGGTGGAGCGCCCGGGAAGCGCCCTGCCTGAGTCGTTGCCAGAGCTTCAGGGCCATGGGGACAATCTGTCGCGCACGTCCGAGCCCCGTCGACAATCCGGCACGCGGACGCTCCGCCTCCTGGCACCCCTCCCATGGAGTCGTCTCCGGCACGCGGGTTGCTCCGAGCCAGCGGGTCAGGAGGTGTCATCCGCATGCAGCTCGAAGGACTCATCCGCCGTGCCCGTGAGCAGGGAGCCAGCGACGTCCACCTGGAGGGTGGCATGCCCATGGCGCTGCGCGTGCGGGGGAGCTTGCGGCTCGTCGGCGAGCCGGTGCCTCCGGCGGCGCTCACGGCGCTGGCGCGCGAGGTGGTGGGCGAGGACGGCTGGCCCGAGTTCCTGGAGCGCTGCTCGTACGACGTGTCGCGCACGCTGGAGGGACAGCGCATCCGCATCAACGTCATGCGGAGCGCACGGGGCGTGGGCTTCGCCATCCGGCTGCTGTCCACCTCGCAGGCGACGCTGAAGCGGCTGAACCTGCACCCGGACCTGCGCCGACTCGTCGAGCCGACGCACGGGCTCGTCCTGGTGAGCGGGCCCACGGGCTCCGGCAAGACGTCCACGCTGGCGGCGCTGCTCCAGGAACTGAACCTGGGCGAGGCGCGGCACATCATCACCGTGGAGAGTCCCATCGAGTATGCGCTCGTGCCCCGGCACTCCTTCATCCGGCAGCGCGAGGTGGGGCGGGACACGCCGTCGTTCGCGCAGGCGCTGGTGGACGCGATGCGGGAGGACCCGGACGTGCTGATGGTGGGGGAGCTGCGCGAGCCGGAGGTGATGCGCCTGACGCTGAACGCGGCGGAGACGGGGCACCTGGTGCTGGCCACGGTGCACTCGGCCAGCGCGGGGGAGGCGCTTGCACGGGTGGTGTCCGCCTTCGCGCCGGAGCTGCAGTCGGCGGTGTGCGCGCAGCTCGCGGACTGCCTGGTGGGCGTGGTGTGCCAGCGGCTGCGGTACCGGCCGGAGGTGGGCCTGCGCGTGCCCGAGTGCGAGGTGCTGATGGGCAGCACGGGCGTGAAGAGCATCGTGAGGCAGGGGCACTTCTACAAGATTGCGTCGGCCCTGGAGACGGGCGCCGCCGACGGCAGCTGGTCCTTCCAGCGCTACGTGGAGTGGCTGGGCCGGAAGACGGACTGGAGCCAGCCCTCCGCCGCGCCCGAGGAGGCCCCCGCCGTGCCCTTCCCTGAGTCGGTGCTCGAGCCACGCGCGAGGCCCCGGCCCGTCTCCGTCGCGCGATTCCCGCCGGAGCGTGCGAAGCCGAAGCGCGCTCCGGCTCCCGCGAAGCCCGCCGAGGACGGCGTCTTCGTCATCCCGGGAGAGCACGACGACCTGGTGTCCATCATCCGCGAGCTGGAGGACGGGGGCGTGCCGGACTGAGTCACGCGCCGGAAGGGAGGGCTTCCGCTCGGGCCGGCGCTGGTCGATTCTCACGGCATGACGAACTCGAAGCTCTCCCCGCGCATCTCGGCCCTGAAGGTCTCCACGTCCCGGCTCCGTGAGCAGCACCTGCTCGCGAGCGGCGCACCGGACGGAGTGCCGGTGGTCTTCGTCCACGGCAACGTGTCCTCCTGTCGCTTCTACGAGGAGACGCTGGAGGCGATGCCGTCGTCGTTCCGCTGCCTCGCGCCGGACCTGCGAGGCTTCGGTGGGACGGAGCGCGCGCCCATCGACGCCACACGCGGCCTGGGGGACTTCGCCGACGACCTGCATGCGCTGCTGGAGCACGGGGAGGTGCTGCCCTCGGGGAAGCAGGTTCACCTGGTGGGCTGGTCCGCGGGCGGGGGCGTGGTGATGAAGTACGCCATGGAGCACCCGGAGCGGGTGGCCTCGCTGGTGCTCATCGCGCCCATCTCCCCGGCGGGCTTCGGCGGCACGAAGGGAGAGGGCTCCCATGTCAGCGCGTGCTGGCCCGACTCCGCGGGCAGCGGCGGTGGCACGGTGAACCCGGAGTTCGTCAAGCGGCTCTCCGCGAAGGACCTGTCGGAGGAGAACGACGCGTCACCGCGGAAGGTGATGAACACGTACTACTTCAAGCCGCCCTTCCGGCTGGAGCGCTCGCGCGAGGATGCGCTCGTCTCGGAGATGCTGAAGCTGGAGGTGGGCGAGGACTTCTACCCCGGAGACAGCGTGCCCTCGCCGAACTGGCCGGGCGTGGCGCCGGGGAAGCGGGGGATGAACAACGCGCTCTCGGGGAAGTACTGCGACCTGCGCGACTTCCCGTCCATCCCGACGCGGCCGCCCGTGCTCTGGATTCGCGGCGCGGAGGACCAGATTGTCTCGGACACGTCGCTGTTCGACTTCGGCTTCCTGGGACAGCTGGGCGCGGTGCCGGGCTGGCCGGGCGCGGAGGTGTACCCGCCGCAGCCCATGGTGCGGCAGATGCGGGCAGTGCTCGACGTGTACCGGAGCCGGGGTGGCCACGCGCGCGAGGAGGTGCTGCCGGGCGTCGGACACTCTCCACACCTGGAAGCGCCGGAGGCCTTCAACAGGCTGCTCCAGGCGTTCCTCACGGCGGGGCGCTGAGCGGCTGGATGTAACTTCTGGCGACTTCATGGGTTGAGACGTCAGCCATGCGCTTCCTGCCCCTCGGGCCCCTGGTGGCCGTCCTGCTCTCGTGTGCGAGCAGCCCTCACCCGGTGGCCGCACCTCCCGATGCCTCACCGCCTCCGTACGACGAGGCGCGTGCGGTGCATGTCCTGCGGCGGCTGGCCTTCGGGCCCTCGGCGAGGGACCTGGCCGAGGTGCGGCGGCTGGGCGTGGACGCGTGGGTGGAGGCCCAGCTTGCCCGCTCGGACGCGAAGCCGCCGCTGGAGCTGGAGGCGAAGCTCCAGGCGCTGCCCACGCTGACGATGTCGATGGCGGAGCTGGCGCGGGACTACCCGGCGAAGAAGCAGCGGGAGCAGGCGCTGCTGGACGGGCGCGAGCTGCAGCGCCCCGCGCTCATCGGCCTGGAGCAGTCCGCCGCGAAGGTGCTGCGTGCGGTGGAGAGCCCGCGCCAGCTCGAAGAGGTGCTGGTGGACTTCTGGTTCAACCACTTCAACGTGTCGGCGGACAAGGGCGCGGTGCGGTGGATGGTGACGTCCTACGAGCGCGACGCCATCCGCCCGCACGTCTTCGGCAGCTTCCGGGAGCTGCTCGGTGCGACGGCGCGGCACCCGGCCATGCTCTTCTACCTGGACAACTGGAGGAGCACCCGCGACGGCATGCCGAGGCCCCTGCGCCGGGAGCCGCCGGAGGCCATGTCCGCCAGCATGGAGGAGGACGACGGGGAGGACGCCGAGCCGAAGCCGGGCCTCAACGAGAACTACGCGCGCGAGCTGCTGGAGCTGCACACGCTGGGCGTGGACGGTGGCTACACGCAGCAGGACGTGCGCGAGGTGGCGCGCTGCTTCACGGGCTGGAGCATCCGCCGGCCGCGCCGCGAGCCCGCGTTCTACTTCCGCCGCGGGGCGCACGACCCGCTGGAGAAGGTGGTGCTGGGGCAGCGCATCGCCGGGGGAGGGCGGCTGGAGGATGGGGAGCAGGTGCTGGACCTGCTCGCGAGCCACCCTGCCACCGCGCGTCACCTGGCCACGAAGCTGGCGCGCCGGTTCGTCTCGGACACGCCGCCACCGGCGCTGGTGGAGCGCGTGGCGAAGGCGTTCCTCGACTCGAAGGGGGACCTGCCCACGGTGTACCGAGCGCTGTTCCAGTCACCGGAGCTCTGGGCGCCCGAGGCGCGAGGCGCGAAGGTGAAGACGCCCTTCGAGTTCGTGGTGTCGGCGCTGCGGGCCACGGGCGCGGAGGTGACGGTACGCCCGAGGCTGGTGCAGTCCCTGGCGAAGATGGGCGAGCCGCTCTACCGCGCGCCCGCGCCCACGGGCTTCCCGGAGGTGGCGGCGCCCTGGGTGAACAGTGGCGCGCTGGTGGCGCGGCTCAACTTCAGCCTGGAGCTGGTGTCCGGCCGGCTGCCGGGGACGCGCGTGTCGCTGAAGTCGCTGGCCACGCCCGCCACCGCTTCGGCGGAGGGCTGGGTGGACGCGCTGGGCCAGGTGCTGCTGGGCGCACCGCCGTCGGCGCAGACGCGGGCCACGATTCTCGCCGCGCTGTCGAAGCGGGCCGAGGCCGCCAGCGCCGAGGACGAGCCGGGCCCCGTGGACGTCCCCCTCATCGCCGGGCTGCTGCTCGGCTCGCCGGAGTTCCAGAAGCAATGAGCCCGTCCCTCACTGAGGCTCCAGGGGCAACGAGCCCGTCTCTCACCCGGTGTGCCGTGCTGTCGAAGCGGCCCGACGTCGCTCGCGCAGCGGACGCGACATGTCTTCGGGTCGAAGGAGTTCCAGAGCCCATTCATTCGTCGCGTCATCATCCCACCGCGATGTCGCAGCGGGCCCATGGACGTCCCCGCATCGACGGGCCGCTGTGCTTCGGCTCGCAGGAGTTCCAGGAACCATGAGCCCCTCCCGCTCCAGCACTCGAGGGCATCCGGACGCCCCTCGCCCGACCCTTTCCCGTCGCGGACTGCTGCGTGCCGTGGGCCTTTCGGGCGTGGGCTTGCTCCTCGCGCCGGGCTTCCTGGGCCGGGCGCAGGCCGCCAGTCCGGGAACGCCCGCGCGCCGCACGCTGGTGACGGTGTTCCTGCGCGGGGGCGTAGATGGACTGTCACTGGTGCCACCGGTTGCGGACCCGGCCTACCACCGCGCGCGCCCCACGCTGGCACTGAAGGCCCCAGGCAGTGGACCGGGCTCCGCGCTGAGACTGGACGACCGCTTCGGGCTCCACCCGAGCCTGGAGCCCTTGCTGCCCTTGTGGCGCGAGGGCCGGCTCGCGGTGCTGCATGGCGTGGGGCTGCCAACGCCGGTGCGCTCTCACTTCGACGCGCAGGACTTCGTGGAGTCCGGCACACCCGGGCGCAAGGCCACGCCGGACGGTTGGCTCAACCGCGCGCTGGAGGCCGAGGAGACCGCCGCCGCGCTGCGAGCGGTGGCACTGCAGCCCACGCTGCCCCGGGCGCTGTTCGGAGACGCGGGCGCGGTGGCCATGGGCCGGCTGGAGGAGTTCCGGCTCCGAGGCGGACGTAGGGGCGAGGAAGCCACCAGTGGCTTCAGCGCGCTCTACGCGGGCGCGGTGGACGAAGCGCTGCGCACGACGGGGCAGGGCGCGTTCGAGGCGCTGTCCCGGCTGGACGAGGAGCGCCTGTCGCGGCTGCCTTCGGGCGGCGCTGGAGTGGAGTACCCGAAGGGCCCTCTCGGACAGCGGCTGCGAGACATCGCGAGGCTCATCCAGGGAGACGTGGGGCTGGAGGTCGCCGCGACGGAGATGGGCGGCTGGGACACGCACGCCGCGCAGGGAGCGGAGACGGGAGTCTTCGCCAACCGCTGTCGCGAGCTGGCGGGAGCGCTGTCGGCCTTCGCCACGGACCTCGGGCCTCGGCTGGAGCACGTCACCGTGGTGGTGCTGACGGAGTTCGGCCGGACGGTGCGGGAGAACGGCAGCCGCGGCACGGACCACGGCGTGGGGAGCGCGATGCTGGTGCTCGGAGGCGGGGTGGGGGGAGGGAAGGTGTATGGGCGCTTCGAGTCCCTGACGCCGGAGCATCTGCAGGACGGGCGCGACGTGCCCTCGTGGACGGACGTGCGAGCGCCGCTGGCCGAGGCGCTGCGTGCGTGCAGGCCGGGTGTCAACCTGTCGGAGGTCTTCCCTGGCTTCACCCCGCCCGCGCCGTTGGGGCTGTTCGAGACGTAGCCCGCACTCCGCGCCATGCCGGCTGTCGGCCGCTTCCTCCAGGGCAGTCTCACAGGCTGGAGGAGTCGTACCACCAGGCCCCCGGGGCTTCGAATCTTCCCTGGGGCCCAGGGCCCGCCAGAGCGCCTCCGCCGAGTCGAATACGTCCGCCTCGCTCAGCGTGCCCTCCCACTTCGCCGCTACTCGCGCCAGTTCCGCCAGCGCGCCCCACACCATGCACGCCCTGGCTACCGCCGAGCCCGGCACCAGCGCCCCGTCACTCTCTCCCCGCGAGAGGACTTCCTGGAGGAGGGTGCGCACCTGCCAGCCTCGCGTGTCCTCGGGGGCATCCTCCGGGTGCCAGTGAAGGAAGATGAAGCAGAAGACGCCTGGCAGCCGCAATGCATAGCCGGCCAGCATTCGCCAGAGGGCAAAGAAGCCCTCGCGGAAGCCCGCGCCCTCGTCCGTGCTGGCCATCTGGAACTCGTAGCGCGCATACCGGCACAGCTCGTCCTCGGAGAAGTCGCGAATGGCCAGCGCACAGCCACGCTTGCTGCCGTAGCGTCGGTACAGCGAGCCCACCGACATGCGCATCACCCGCGCCAGCTCCGCGGCCGGGGTGTTCTCGTAGCCCCGCTGCGCCATCACCGCCGCCGCTTCCTGCATCCGCGTGGCCACGAACTGCTGGTACAGCTCCATTATCATCTGCCTACCCCCTGCCGGACCGACCCGCCCGCGGAAGGAATGTTCCTTCCGCGAGGACCTTCCTAGCGGGTGGGGCTGACATGCCGACGGAGGACGACCGGGCAAGTCGGCTGGGGCTCACACCCTGCACGGAGCCGGAAGTCCGCTCAGGAATCGCTGCTCGCTTTCGCGGGGAGGCAATTCGTCAAAGGTGAGGTCGGGTTGCATCCCCGTGGACCTCCGTGCGTGCGGTGCGCCGTCGGCCGAGTGGTTCCAGGAGCCGTGCCGCATCGGCTGGCTCGATGTGCGTTCGGTGTGACTCCGTGTGCAGGTAGCCTGAAAGTGCTCCAGGAGGAGCTGCTCGCATGACGCGACTCCGGTCATGTTCCAGCCAGCGCGACGGAAGACCCGAACCCGGCACAAAGGCGAGCGGTTCTCGAAGGGCTTCGTCAGAAGCCCGGCCCATTCGCGGATGAGGCAGACTGGGCGCCTGATGATTCGGCTGCGTCGCATGCTCCTGAAACTTATTTCCATCCTCGCCATCCTCTACGTGGTGCTGTGCGTGGCCGCCTTCGCGCTTCAGCGGTCCATGCTCTATCCCGCGCCCAGGACTGCGTCCGCGCTTCCCGAGGACCAGGGCTTCAGCCGCCTGCCGCTGGAGGGAGGGCAGTTCGTGGACGTGCTCCACCTGCCGGCGCCTCCCGGGGCTCCCACGGTGGTGCACTTCCACGGCAACGGCGAGCAGCTCCTGGGCCAGGTGCGGCTGGGCCGCCGGCTGCACGAGTGGGGGCTGGGCTTCCTCGCCGTCGAGTACCCCGGCTATGGCGCCTCGCCCGGCAGTCCCAGTGAGGACGGCATCTACGCGGCGGCAGAGGCGGCCCTGGCGCGGCTCCGCGAGCAGGGTGTGCCGGCGCAGCGCACCGTGCTCAGTGGCCGCAGCCTGGGCACGGGCGTGGCGGTGGAGATGGCACGGCGCGGGCATGGCTCGCGGGTGATGCTCGTGTCGCCCTACACGTCCATCACCGACATGGCGGCCCTGGCCCTCCCGTTCCTTCCCACCGCACTGCTGGTGCGAGACCGCTTCGACACGGCGTCGAAGGCCTCCGAGGTGGACCTGCCGGTGCTCATCATCCACGGCGAGGTGGATGCACTCATCCCGGTGGAGATGGGACGCAAGCTGGGGACGCGCTTCCCCCGGGCCACGGTGGAGACGGTGGTGGGGGCCGGGCACAACGACGTCCTGGAGCGCTCCGGCACGACGCTGGTGGACCGCATGGCCGCGTTCGCGCTCGGGGGGCCGTGAGGGGCGCGGCTCCGCCGAGCACGTGAGCGTCAGTGGAGCTGCGAGGGCGTGTCGCTCGAGGCGGAGACCTCGCGAATCAGCTCGGCGGTGTCTTCCGGGCGCATGTGCCGGGCGAGGTCGGCCTGGGACACCATCCCGCAGACGGCGCCCTCGTCGTCGACGACAATCAGCCGCCGGACCTGGTTCTCCTCCATCAGCTCCATGCAGTCCTCCACGGACGTGTCCTTGAACACGGTGGCGGTGGAGTGCGTCATCGCGTCATCCACGTGGAGCCTGTAGGGGTTCTTTCCCTGCGCGACGATGCGGCAGGTGATGTCGCGGTCGGTGATGACGCCCAGGGGCTTGTTGTCGCTGTCGACGACGGGCAGTGCGCCGCAGTCGCAGTCGACCATCCACTTCGCCGCCTGCTCGATGCTCGTGTCGGGCATGCAGGTGACGGGGAATTCGGTCATGACCTCTTCGACCTTCATGGCGTTCTCCAGAGCAGAGGGGGTTGCGCCTAAAGGTGAGGCGCCGCCATGAGGCTGGCAGAGGCCATCTCCGCCGGCCGACGTCCGGCACTCCCGGCGGACGCGGACGCGCAGGCCCGCCCGGACGGCCCAGAAGTACTCAGCGCACCGGCGCCAGCGACCAGGAACCGAGGATGCGGTCGAGCGTCCGAGGGTCTTCATGCGCCGCGGTCCCCACCAGCTGGCCGTTGCGGTCCGTCGCGGCCTCGAAGCGCACATCGCCCGGCGCGTTGGCGCCGAAAGGCGCGGTGAACCGCATCGTTCCTTCCGGGGAGCGCTCCAGCTGCACCGCGTGAGGACCCTCGCTGGTTCCATCGGCGAAGGAGATGCGCAGCTGGCCCTGGTACTGCTCGTCGGTGCGCTTCAGCTCCAGCCGCATCCGCGCGGGGGACTGGCCCCACTCCTCGGGATAGAAGCGCAGCTCGCCCGCCCAGGTGCCCGCGAGCGCGTCCCACTTCACGCTCGCGCCGGTCGGGAGCGAGGGGAGGGGACGTGGGGCCGGCGTGTCGAGGGCGCTGTCGCGAGTCTTCAGCGTCTCGACGGCCTGCCACGCGGCCTTCTGGAGCAGGCGTGCCGTGGGCTCGGGCAGGGAGACGAGGGTCGTCTCTGCTCCCTGGGGCTGGCCATTGGGGATGGGGATGCCACGCGCGCTGGTGGCCAGTCCTTCAGGCGAGCGGCCGAACAGTGTCGCGTACAGGGTGCACGCCGCCAGGTAGGTGCCGGCGGGGGTCGGGTGGCTGCCGTCATCGAGGTAGAGGGGAACGTCCGGGTGTTGGTCGCGCACGGCCTGCCATGCGAGGCCGATGGGACTGACGGTGGCGTCGAGCTCACGGCCCAGCGTGAGGAATGCGTGGCTCAGCCGCGCCTGGGCTTCCGGAGCGCGGCGGCGTGACCACGTGAGGGCGAGGAGGGTGCGGGTGCCCCGCTGTCGAGCCTCCGCGTGGAACTTCCGCGCGTAGGGGTAGAGGATTCGCTCGGGCTCGTTGATTTCGTGGCGTCCATCCACGACGAGGACGCCCAGGGTGCTCTGCTCCTGGAGGACGACGAAGTCCCAGCCGCCCTCGCGGAGTGCCTCCACGGCCGCGCCATTCTCCCAGTGGGACTTCAGCCGAGCGTTCCCCACGGCGACCGCGCGCGTCTCCAGTCGCACGGGTGGAGACGCGGAGGCAGCCAGCGCCTTTGGTAGTGTCCACGGCCTCATGGCTCGAGCCCTCACCCCTGGCTGCATGTTGCTTGCACTGTCCACGTTGCTGCTATCCGCATGCGGGGCCAGCTCTCCGGCCCTGCGTGCCTGGGAAGACGCAGGCAACTCGGCGTCGTGTCCGCAGGGGGACTCGGACCTGTGCGTCGCCATCGCATGTGATGACGAGACGTGCGGCGTCTTCGACTGCGTGGATGTGGCGTCGGAGGCCGTGGCGTTCACTTCGCCGAGGCTGAGAGTGGAGCTGGCACAGGCGTACCGGACGCCATGGCGCCCTCCGGCCTTTCGCAACTGGAGGAGCATGGGTATCCGGTCAGGTGCGCGGCCCCGGATGACGTTCCACTTCCGCTACCGCCAGGGCTTTCTCCCCGCGCTCAGGCAAGAACCGGGCAATCGGGTCAAGCATCACCTGTTCCCGCAGCAGCAGGACCTCGCGCTCTGGTTCAAGGATCGTGGTGTGGACATCCATCGGTTCACGATCCTCATTCCCGAGCACATTCATCGGGAGATTCACAGTGGTACCGGACGTGGAGGAATGTGGAACCAAGCCTGGATGGAATACTGGAGGGCGAATCGCAGGCGCGAAGTGACTCCCCAGGAACTTCTCGGTCCCAACATCCAGGCTCCCTGAAGCGGGGCCCGACACTGGAAAGCACCGTGAAATACTACGTCGTCGAAGAGGAGACATCGTCGCCCTTCACGGGTGACATCAATGGCTCGCACACGTGGCGGCTCCCGGGCAGGGAACTCTGTCCGACGTGTAGCGCTGGCGGTGGCATCGGCGGGTTGAACTACCCATGTGTCGAGCTGTCCTCCCTCCCCGCGCCGGAGCTCAAGAAGTTGTCCAGCCCCGGCCCCATTCCCAGGCCTGGGTTCGAGCGGCTGCGCGAGCTGGTGCGGCCTTTGGCTCCTGCATGGGCTCGCCTGGAATCCGGAGTTGGATTCGGTCCTCTGACCGGCAAGGGCTCAGGTCTCTTCGGTGACCTCTTTGCTTACCTGGGCTCGGATCTCCTGGTTCGTGTCGAGGCCCTCGCGGAGCTTCGGGAAGCCGGGCTGCGCGGGCTGGAGCAGGCCTGTCCGCTCCAGGTCCGCTTCCGGGGAAACAACCCTCCTGAGTTCCACGAGGTACAGCTCGAGTTTCGAGGTCAGCCCCACCCCGACTGCGTGTCCCCCAAGAGCAAGCCCCCGTGTCCCACGTGCGGCTACGCGGACATCCGGTACCTGCCCACGCTCATCCTCGACGCCGCGTCGATGCCGTCGGACCTGGACGTGTTCCGGCTCCACAAGCACCTGGACATCATGGCCAATGAGCGCTTCGTGGAAGCCATGGACCGCCTGGCGCTGGACGGCGTGAAATTCAAGGAAGTGGAAGCCCGTTGAAGGCAGGCCCTGGCTGTATTCCCCACGCAGGAGAGTTCCCGCGATGTCCCCCTCCACCACCCCCGTCATCGGCATCCTCGGCGGCAGCGGCCTGTACCAGATTGACGGCCTGAAGGACGTCACCTGGAAGAAGGTGTCCTCGCCCTTCGGGGAACCCTCCGACGAGCTGTGCTTCGGCACGCTCGACGGGCACCGCGTCGTCTTCCTGCCCCGCCATGGCCGGGGGCACCGCATCTCTCCCTCTGAAATCAACTACCGCGCCAACATCGACGCCCTCAAGCGCAGCGGCGTCACCGACCTGCTGTCCCTGTCCGCCGTGGGCAGCCTGCGCGAGGACCTGCCCCCCGGCACCTTCGTGGTGGCGGACCAGTTCATCGATCGCACCTTCGCTCGCGAGAAGAGCTTCTTCGGCACCGGCCTCGTCGCCCACGTGTCCATGGCGAAGCCGGTCTGCTCCCGCCTGGGCGACGCCCTCGTGTCCGCCTGCGAGGGCCTGGGCGTCACCGCGCGGCGCGGCGGCACGTACCTCGTCATGGAGGGGCCGCAGTTCTCCTCGCTCGCGGAGAGCCGCATGTACCGGAGCTGGGGCTGCGACATCATCGGCATGACGAACATGCCCGAGGCCAAGCTCGCTCGCGAAGCCGAGCTTTGCTACGCGACTGTGGGCATGGTCACCGACTTCGACTGCTGGCACCCGGACCATGACGCCGTCACCGTGGACCAGGTCGTCTCCGTGCTGCTCGGTAACGCCGGCAAGGCGCGCGGCCTGGTGAAGAACGTGGTTCCGCTGCTCGGCACGCACACGGGCCCGTGTCGCCACGGCTGCCAGCGTGCGCTCGACCACGCCCTCATCACCGCCCCCGAGGCGCGAGACTCCGCGGTGCTGGAGAAGCTGTCCGCCGTGGCCGGCCGGGTGCTGAGCAAATGAAGGTCCACGGCAAGCCGATGCGCACCCTCTGGCTCGAGCCCGACGGCCAGGCCGCCGGCATCATCGACCAGACCTGTCTGCCACACGCCTTCACCACCGCGCGCCTGTCCACGCTGGAAGAGGCTGCCCACGCCATCCGGAACATGCGGGTGCGAGGAGCCCCGCTCATCGGTGCCACCGCCGCGTATGGCGTCTGGCTCGCACTGCGCACGGACGCGTCCGACGGAGCGCTGGAGAACGCCCTCACCTTGCTGCGCGCCACCCGCCCCACCGCCGTCAACCTGCACTGGGCACTGGATGAGATGCGCCGCGTCCTGGCCCCGCTGCCTCCGCCCCAGCGGGTGGCCGCCGCGCTCCGCCGCGCCCAGGAGATCTGCGACGAGGACGTGGCCATCAACCGCGCCATTGGAGGCCACGGGCTGAAGCTCCTCGAGGCCGCGTGGGAGAAGAAGGGCCGCCAGGGCCGGCTCAACGTCCTCACCCACTGCAACGCCGGCTGGCTGGCCACGGTGGACTGGGGCACGGCGCTCGCGCCCATCTACCTGGCCCACGACGCGGGGCTTCCCGTACACGTCTGGGTGGACGAGACGCGCCCGCGCAACCAGGGCGCCGCGCTGACGGCGTGGGAGCTGGGACAGCACGGCGTCCCGCACACCGTCATCGCCGACAACGTGGGTGGACACCTCATGCAGCACGGTGACGTGGACCTGTGCATCGTCGGCACGGACCGCACCACCGCGCACGGAGACGTGGCCAACAAGATTGGCACCTATCTCAAGGCGCTGGCCGCGAAGGACAACGGCGTGCCCTTCTACGTGGCGCTGCCGTCGCCCACCATCGACTGGACGCTGAAGGACGGCGTGAGGGAGATCCCCATCGAACAGCGCGACGGCGCCGAGCTGAGCGACGTCACCGGCCGGCTGCGCTCCGGAGAGGTCGCCACCGTGCGCGTCACCCCCGAGGGCAGCCCCGCCGCCAACTACGCCTTCGACGTGACGCCAGCGCGGCTCGTCTCGGCCCTCGTCACCGAGCGCGGCGTGTGTCCGGCCTCGGAGGACGGCCTGCTCTCGCTCTTCCCGGAGCGGAAGGGGAAGATGGCATGAGCCTCCCGCACCTGGCCGAGCGCGAGGCGATGATTGCCACCGCCCGGAAGATGAACACCTCCGGCCTCAATCAGGGCACGTCCGGCAACCTGAGCGTGCGCGTGGACGGCGGCTTCCTGCTGACGCCCACCGGCATGGACTACGACGCGCTCACCCCGGAGGACCTGGTCCTCATGCGCTTCGACGGGAGCCACGAGGGCCCCCGGCGTCCATCGTCGGAGTGGCAGCTCCACCTGGACCTCCTCGCCGCACGGCCGGAGGTGGGCGCGGTGCTGCACGCGCACTCCATGTTCTGCACCACGCTGGCGTGCCTGCGCCGGGGCATCCCCGCCTTCCACTACATGGTGGCCGCGGCGGGAGGCGCGGACGTGCGCTGCGCGCCCTACGCCACCTTCGGCACCCCGGAGCTGGTGCGCCATGCGCTGGCGGCGCTGGAGGGACGCAAGGCGTGCCTCATGGCCAACCACGGGATGCTCGCGCTGGGCAGGGACCTGGCCGCCGCCTTCAAGCTGGCGGTGGAGGTGGAGACGCTCGCGGCCATGTACTGGCGAGCGCTCCAGGTGGGCGAGCCCGTGCTCCTCGACGACGCGGAGATGGAGCGCGTCCTCGAGAAGTTCAAGACGTACGGGCAGCAGCCCGGCCCTACGCCGCGCGCAGGGTGAGCACCGTCACCTCGGTGGGCACGCCCAGGCGGAAGGGCAGCCAGTGCCCCGTGCCGCCGGACACGTAGAGCTGGTGGTCTCCCTGGCGGTAGCGGCCCAGCATGTACTTGAAGGCGAACCAGAAGGCCGGCACGCCCAGGAAGGCCACCTGCCCGCCGTGGGTGTGCCCCGCCAGCGTCAGCCGCGCGCCGCGCTCCGCCGCGTGCGGGAAGAAGTCCGGGTGGTGCGTGAGGCACAGCAGCACCTCGTCCGGCGAGGCGCCGCGGAAGGACACCTCCGCGGACTGCTGCATGCGCTCGGCCTTCACGCGGTGGCTGCGGCCGGACATGGGGTAGTCCACGCCCACCACCCGCACGCGCTGGCCGCCATGCTCGAAGGTGTGGGCCGAGTCCACCAGCAGCCGCACCGGGCCGCCGCGCGCCTCCACGCCGGCATAGGCCTGGAGGATTTCGTCCAGCCCGCGCCAGTGCTCGTGGTTGCCCAGGACGGCGAGCATGCCGTGCTTCGCCTTGCACTCGGACAGCGCGGCCATGGTGCCGTCGAGCTGGTCCAGGTCGTCGATGAGGTCGCCCGTCATCACCTGGAGGTCCACCTGCGCCTCGTTCATCGCCCGCACCGCGTCGTGCAGGTAGCGCGTGTCGATGAAGGTGCCCACGTGCACGTCGGTAATCTGGCCGATGCGGAAGCCGTCCATCGCTGGAGGCAGGTGGGGCAGGCGCACCTCCACCTGCCGCACCGTGAAGCCGGACACGCCGCTCGCCAGCCCCGCCGAGCTCGTCCCCGCCGCCAGCACCGGCACCGCGCGGCCCACGTTGGTCAGCAGGCTCCGGCGGCTCAGGTTCACCGCACCCTCGGGCGCCGGCGCGGGAGTCCGCGGCTTGCGCTCCACCCACTTGCGCAGCAGCACGACGGGCGTGCCGATGAGCACCACCATGAGGACGGCGACGGACCAGCCCACGGAGAAGACGCGCAGGGCCGCATCGCCCACGGGCAGCGTGGCATGGCGTCCGGCCAGCACGGGGAAGAGCCACACGGCGAGCGACAGGGCCGCGGCGATTGAGAACACCCCCCGGCGCCACCCCCGGAGCAGGCCGGGCCAGAGCGACCGCAGCACGGCCCAGGCACCTACATTGACCACCAGGAGTATCAGCAGCCTGCCCATCTACGGCTCTCCCTTGCGCATGAGGGGAGCAGTCATAGCCGTGGATGGCCTGCCGCGCCGCACGAAGGGGTTGAGCGGTCGAGATGGGAGCATCGGGCGTCGGAAGGAAAGGCCAGTCGGCGGACCGGGCGCTCGCCCGGCCGCACTCGTGGTGGACCCGGCCTCCCTACGCGTGGAGGGAGGCCGCCATTCCCGGGAGGCTCACATCCGGCTGGGGCTGGCCATGCGCAGGTGTGCGTGCAGCGTCTCCGTGCGCAGGTAGAGGAACTGGGCGTCGCCGAAGGACAGGGCGTCGCCGTCGTTGAGCATCCGCTCCTGCTCGGGGGGCAGCGCCTGGGCGTTGACCCAGGTGCCGTTCAGGGAGCCCATGTCCCGCACGGAGCAGTCATGGGCCTCGGCGCGCCAGCGCAGCGTGGCGTGGTGCTTGGACACGGACGGGTCCGGCACCACCAGGGTACAGCCCTCGATGCGCCCCACGGTGAGCTCCTGTCCGTCCACCTCCGGCCGCAGGAAGTGCACCTCGAGCGCGTCGAAGCCGCGCAGCATGACGAAGAGCCGGTCCACCAGCCGGGTGCGGTGGGCCATGCCCACCGTGCGCGCCTCTCCCAGCCGCATGGCGACCTGCTGGAAGACGGGCTCGGGGGGCTGCTGGACGAGGACCACGGGACCGGAGGCGTCCAGAAAGGCCTCCAGCGTTGCCAGGGCGAACGGGCGAAGTTGCTTCACGGACGGCATGGTGGAGCGAGGTTACCCCGGACCCCGGGGGCCTTGCCGTTCGCGGCGCGGGAGCCGTAAGGAAGTCATCATGTCCCGCCCCCCGGAATCACCGCCGACGTATGCCACCCATGAGCCAGGCTGGCGCCACATCCAGGCGCTGCTGCCTCCGGAGCTGCGGCTGGGCGGGGCGGGGGCGCCGATGCCCGACGAGGAGTGGCTGGAGGTGGGGCCGTTCCGCGTCCACCTGGACGCCTGGCGCCGGCCGGAAGCGCCCGCGACGCTCGTGCTCGTCCATGGAGGCGGCGGCAACGGACGCCTGCTCGCCCCCTTCGGGGCCATGCTCGCCGCGCAGGGGTACGAGGTCCTCGCGCCGGACCTGCCCGGCTATGGGCTGACGCAGGTGCGCGACAAGCGCGCGCTGGTCTACGACGACTGGCGCGACACCCTGGCCCGGGTGCTGGAGGTGGAGGCCGGGCGCACGCGGCGTCCGCTCGTCGTCTTCGGCGCGAGCATGGGAGGCATGCTGGCCTATGACGTGACGGCGCGGACCCGCATCCCCTCGGGGCTGGTGGCGACGTGTTTCCTGGCGCCGAAGGACCCGGAGGTGCGCCGCCGCATGGTGCGCTGGCCGTGGATGGCGGGGCTCTCGGGGCCCATGCTGACGGCGCTGCCGTTCCTCACGGACCCGCTGCCGGTGCCCATGCGGCTGGCGGGCAACATGCTCGCCATCTCCAACTCGGTGGAGCTGTCGCGTGCCATCGCCGCGGACCCGCTCGCGGGAGGCACATGGATGCCGGGGCGCTTCCTGCGCACGTTCCTCGAGTCCGGGCCGCTCGTGCCGCCCGAGTCGTTCGACGTGTGTCCCGTCCTGCTGGCGCACCCGGCCGACGACCGGTGGACGCACGTCTCCGTGTCACGCCCCTTCTTCGAGCGCCTGAGCGTCCCGAAGCGACTGGTGCTGCTGGAGAACGCCGGACACTTCCCGGTGGAGGAGCCGGGAGTCAGCCAGCTCCGCCAGGCCCTGCTCGACTTCCTGGCCGAGCGTGGCACTGCCAGGCCCTGACGAAGGGGTGTGCAGATGTCAGGGACGGGGAGGCCAGGCCGTCCCGCCTGCGGCGACTCCGGGATATGCCTGGGTCCAGTGGAGGATGACCATGGCGGTGCCGGAGTTCGACAGGGTGGTGGCTTCGAGGTTGGTGCTGAGGCGGCTGCGAGCGGACGACCTGGAGGCGCTGGTGGCCTACCGGAACGACCCCGAGGTGGCGCGCTATCAGAGCTGGAGCGACTACGACGCGAAGCGTGGGAGCGCGCTCATCGAGTCGATGCACGGGCGCCAGCCTGGAGAGCCTGGGTGGTTCCAGTTCGCCATCGCGCTGAAGGACACGGACGCGCTGGTGGGCGACTGCGCGCTGCGGACGGATGACGACGTGAGGACGGGCGAGATTGGCTTCACGCTGTCGCGCCAGCACCAGGGGAAGGGCCTGGGCACGGAGGCGGTGCGCGCCCTGCTGGGGTACACGTTCGACACGCTCCAGATGCACCGGGTCATCGGGGTGACGGACGCGAAGAACACCGCGGCGGCCACCGTGCTGGAGCGCGTGGGCATGCGGCGCGAGGGGCACTACCTCGAGAACGCCTGGTTCAAGGGCGCCTGGGGCGATGAGTTCCTGTACGCGCTGCTCGGCAGGGAGTGGGCCCGGGCCACGAAGCGGTGACCCGAGCCGACGGAGCCTTGCTTTGGGGCGGGGCTCCTACTGCTCCGCCATGGGCGTGGCGAGGAAGGCGCTGGCCTTCGCGACGACCTCGGGCGAGTCGAAGATGTTGTAGTGGGTGCGCCCGGGGAGGATGGCGAGGCGGGCGTTCGACATGCCCTTGCCATCCCAGCCCGGGTCCTTCTGGCCGCCGCCGAGGAGCTCGAAGAAGCGCACCATCTTCGCTGTCGAGATGCCGTCATGGTCCCCGTAGATGAGCAGCGTCGGGGCGGAGATGCGGGGGACCTCGTCCGACCAGTCGTAGCTGCGCGACAGCAGCTCGCCCATCTTGTCGAGCAGCTTAGGGAAGTCGTCCGGACGCGGCGCGAGGGCCGCATACGTCTGGTACTCGGGCGACTCGCGCATGAACTCCAGCAGGGAGTGGTTGAGCTGCGCGAAGGTGTCACGAACCTCCGGGTACCAGGAGTCGTGGCTGTAGGCCGCCGAGACGATGACGAGCTTCCGGACGCGCTGGGGGTGTTGAATCGCCGTCCGGAGCGCGACGCCTCCACCGAGCGAGTAGCCCATGACGTCGGCCTGCTGGAAGCCCAGGTGGGTGATGAGCGCGGCGATGTCGTCCGCCATGGACTCGTAGCGCAGCGGTCGGTCGACGTCCGCCGTCCTGCCGTGGCCCTGGAGGTCGACGGCGATGACCTGCCGGCCCTCCGCGAGCTGCTTCGGCACCTCGCCCAGGAGCGCCGCCATGCGGAAGCCGCCATGCAGGATGATGAGGGGCGTGCCTCCTCCGGTGCCGTGAACTTCGTAATAGAGGTTGAGGCCGTTCACCGGCGCGTGACCAGACTTCGGGGGCTGCTGGGGCAAGGGACCTTCCTTCATGAGGGTGTCGGCTCTCTTGATGGTTTGGGCCGAGCAGCCTGACAAGAGCAGGGCGATTGTCGCGATAAAGAGGAAGGGCATCGAGGGACGGCGGATTCAACATGCCCCGCGAAGAATTCTGCGGACCGCCCCGGGAGCTGGGCTCAGCGGAAGGCATCCACGATGAAGATGGCAGTACCGGAGAACTCGAGCACGGCCGTGCCCGGAGCGGAGCCCGGTCTCTTTCTGAGGCCGCCATAGGTCAGGCGTGCCACGGCGC
The DNA here is from genome assembly GCF_024198175.1 of Pyxidicoccus xibeiensis. Classification (NCBI taxonomy): domain Bacteria; kingdom Pseudomonadati; phylum Myxococcota; class Myxococcia; order Myxococcales; family Myxococcaceae; genus Pyxidicoccus; species Pyxidicoccus xibeiensis. Next base: position 383,268 of record NZ_JAJVKV010000007.1, on the reverse strand, counting down.
AGATGGGAATGGTCTCCCCGTCGGGCGGGCGCGCCTCATAGTACCGAATCACCACGTTCGGGCCTCCGGTCCAGATCCGTCCGTAGAGGCGGGTCACGGGAGGGAGATAGCCGAGATCCTCGGTCAGGTAGCTCTCAACGGGCCCCTCATAGACCGTCAGAGGGGTCTGCCTGCTCTGGTTGGCGTCAATTTCCACGGAGGAGCTATCTCCGGGCCGGAGCCGCAGGATTCTCATCGTCTCCAGGGCCTTGCTGGGGCACTCCTGAGGCCCTGGGCTCCCATCTGCACGCAGTGATGGTCCGGAACCCGTGGTGCACCCGAGTCCGGTGGACGCGGCGATGACGAGGGCTGAGAAGAGCATGACTTTCGTCGAGCACATGGTGTGGGCACTTACTTCTCAATGAACGCGTTCGCCAAGCTGCGTGCGGCGCACGGTCAGCGTCGCCAATCATGGGGCTTCAATTCGACGTAGGCCTGCCGAAGCCCGCCACTCCGGAAGAGTTCCAGGATGAGCTTGGTGTCGGCCGTGGTCGGGCCGAACGACGCCAGGTCAGTGACGAGCGCCACGTGACCCGTGGCTCCAGGGACGATGGCCGCCGGGGCCATCCGCAATGCGACGGGGAGCTGCTTGAAGGTCTCCGCGTTCATGAGCCGAGCCTCCTGCAACTCCCATGGTCCCGCAGGCGCCTTGTTGGTTACCTTGAAGACGACCGCCGCCTTTCTTCTCGGCACTGCTTCACGGGTCAGCATGACGGCGACTTCGAGTTCGACGCCGTCCTCATACAGTCTCCATACCTCCTGCTTCTTGAACGGAGTCAGCTTGAGCTGGCCGGTGGCGAGGAGTGCGGCCAGGGCATGGTTGGCGGAAGTCTCCTCTTCGCGCTGGCGCTGGTTCTCGGCGAGGAGTTCTTCATTCTCCTTCTGCTTCTCCGCCAGCGCCTTGCGCACGGCCTCGGGGGACTCTGCGTCCGGGTAGACGTTCACCTGTCCGTCGGTCAGGTACCTGTTGGACGTCACGGTGAAGGGAATTGAAGTTCCGTCCATGAGGGTGACGTGCAGCAGGAAGCGCTCTCCGGCCGCCAGGGTCCGGAGTGGGACGATGAGCACCGACCTGCCACCGACAAGCAGTGGCTCGAAGCGGCCTTCCCAGCCCAGGAGCCGGGTCCGGCTCGGGTCGCACGGCTTCTCGAAGCGCAGCGTGGTGGCCACACCTCCCGCGACGCTTATCTGCGGCACGGCAGATTTGGGGTCCTTCGACACGAAGAGGTTCCGGGGCCTCGGCAGGTCGGCGAAGGATTGCCACTCCGGAGACTGGGCGCCCGAAGGCATGGCCAGCATCAGGAGTCCGAGCGTGGTGGCCACTCTTGCCCAGGTTCCCTGGAACGTAGTCATATCGCCGGAGAACCTATCAGGTAATGTCTCGGCGTAGGAAATGTGGGACAGGCCGGTCCAGCTCGAAGATGACGGTCATGGGGGCATCACCTCGTGCCTCCGTGGCTCGTACCTCGCCCATGTAGAAGGCGGGGGTGTGTGAGCGCCGCTGGACGAACAGGTGGAGTGACACTCCGTTCCGCGCGTGCTCCAGCACCTCCCGGCCCGCGTTGTTCGCGCGAGTCATCTTGTTCTGGCTGGTCCACGAGAAGCGCTGCTCCGAGAGGAAGTGGTTCTGGTAACGGTGCGTCTCCTTCGCGCCGCTCGTGTCGAGCTTGGTGATGATGACGCCGTGCTGGTCGAACCACAGGATGCCGGTGTTGTGGCGGATGGGGTCGTACTGCTTCCCGAAGTGGCGGACGATTTCAGGGCGTGTGTAGGGGACGTGATGTGCCAGGTCCGAGGGACTCCGCAGGACGCCGCCGTGGCGCTCCAGGTGGTCCTTGTTCACTGTGTACAGCAGGCGTCCCTCCACCTGGGAAAGCAGCTCGGGTCCGATGCCCTCGAAGAGGATGGGGCTCAGGCGGCCCCCGGAGAGCAGATCTGCCGGAAGCTTCGTGGCCAGGGTCTTCCATGCTCGTGAGGCTTCGATCGGTACGTGCTCGACCTGCCACTGGGGGTACTTTCGGAAGAACTCCTCGTAGCCGGCCTCCGGCTGCTCGGGCCGGGTGATGAGTCCCCAGAGCAGGGCATAGGGGCCAACCCGGGGGGCCTGCCAGTCTACTTCCAGGGCCCTCAGGAACCTCCGGACCGCATGGTGCTCGGGGAGTCCCACCGCCCAGGGCGGCAGGTCTCGATGTGCCTGCTGGCAGTCGAGCCAGGTGCCGAAGACCTCGCGGAAGTCACTCAGCTCGGGCAGCTCGTCGCGGTGCCAGAGGTCGAGGGGAAGCGGAGACCGGCCGAGCGCCTCCCGGAGTGATTGATAGGCTCCGGTGCAGCGCTCACGCCGCGTGACTTCCCTGCGGCTCTTCTCCAGCAACTCCTGGGTGCGCCGCTCCAGGATGACCTCGCAGTCGCGAGGAGGCTTCAGGGTGAAGCCCTGGATGTCGGCGCGGGCCCCCGTGCCCTGGGGGAAGTGAAGGGCCTTGAGGGACGCCCAACTGCTCCGATGATGGCCGACGAAGTCGAGGACGGTCAGCACCTCCGTTCCCGGATACAGGCGCAGCCCGCGCCCCAGTTGCTGGAGGAACAGCGAGGCGGAGTCCGTGGGGCGCAGGAAGAGGAGCGAGTTGATGGCCGGGATGTCGACGCCCTCGTTCAAGACGTCCGCGGCGAACAGCCACTCCAGCGGGTCGTCCACGTCCGCCAGCCTGCGGTAAAGGTGCTCACGCACCTCGACGGGCTGCTCTCCCGAGACGACCTCGGCGTGCTGGTTCCTCCGCTTGAAGGCCTCCGCCATGAACCGGGCGTGGCGGATGCTGGCGCAGAAGCCCACCGTCGCGCGCTTCGGACCGTCGAAGCCGCGCAGGAGCGCCTGCTCCAGCACCAGCTCGGCGCGCGTGTCGATGGACAGCTCCCGCTCCAGGGCTTCGATGGAGAACCTCCCGTTCCTCCAGGGAACCCGCGCGAAGTCGACGGTCTCGTCCGCGATGCCGAAGTAATGGAAGGGCAGGAGCCAGCCGCGCTCGATGGCCTCGGGGAGGCGCATCTCGTAGGCGATGTTCCAGTTGCACCATTCGAGCACGTCGTGCCCGTCCTGACGTTCAGGCGTGGCCGTCATCCCCAGGAGGAACGCGTCCTGGAGGAGGGGGCGCAGCGGCTGATAGCTCGGGGCCTCCGCGTGATGGAACTCGTCGATGATGACGTAGTCCCACTTGCGCCCGAGCAGCGCGGTGTTGTCACGAAGGCCCTGCACCGTCGCGAAGACCCCGTCCGCGTCCAGCCCCAGGTGCCCGCCACCGGCCAACCCGAGCTGGTGGTCGTGCAGCACGTCACGGAAGGCCCTGAGGGCCTGCGTGAGGTGTTCGAGGCGATGCGAGACATACAGGACGTTCCGCGCACCGCTCGCGGACACGTCGAAGGCCGCGAGATACGTCTTTCCCAGCCCGGTCGCGGCGATGACCGCCGCGCGGCGTTCACCTCTCGCGCGCAGCTCGGCCAGCTTCCGCAACGCTTCACGCTGCGCCGGGTTGGGCTCCGGCCGTGGCCGTGGCGCATCCGCTGCCAGCAGCGGGGGAGCGGGTACACGCTCCCGGCGGCGCCGGCCCTGGTACCACCGGATCAGCTCCTGGCTCAGGGGGCGGACATCGGGCCGGGTCCAGAGCGTGTCGAACTGCCGCCGGGTCTGCTCGAGGCTCTCGGGCCCCGAGGCGCGGATGTTCCACTCGAGATTGGTGGCGAGACCGCCCTTGGTGAGGTTGGAGGAGCCCGCCCAGCATTCACCGACCGTGTTCCCATTGAACCACCAGAACTTGGCGTGAAAAGGAGTGCGGCCCTCCTGGACCCGGCACTCGACACCCTCCAACTTCAGGAGTGCTTCCAGCGCCTCGGGCTGCGTCAGCTCCTGATAGGTCGATGTGAGAAGCTTGATGCGGCCCCCTCGCCTGGCCATTTCCCGGAGCGGGTCCACGAGGAGCTGCAGGCCGCTGGAGCGGGTGAAGGAGATCGCGAAGCGCGCCTCCTCGGCTCGTGCCAGTCCGGCTCGCACGATGTCGAGCATTCGCAGCTCGCCGGGGAAGTTCAGGACCGAGTGCTCGGAGGCCAGGGACATCGGAGCCAGGTTAGTTTGGGGATGATTTCGGCGGAAGGTGCGCAACCCGATCCACCTGGGACCGGGAACTGGAGCACGTCCGGACTAACGACGAGCGCCGCCTCCACTCCGACCACGACACGGTCGTGGCGACCTACCGGCTCAGGTAGTCCCAAAGGGTCTGGCTCTCATGCTGAGTCCCGAGGCGGCTGCCCGGCGCGGCCTGACCAACCTGTCCGACTGTCCGACAGGTTTGCGCCATGTGTCGCCGGAAGGGGCCACAGCCTGCTGCTCAGTCGCTCAGGATGAGAACCACACCCCTGCGGACCGTCGCTGCCGCGCTGGTCCCGGCCCAGCGGTACCCGCTCAGCGCCAGCCGCGCGAGCGGGGAGGTTGGCGACCAACCCCACGGTGACGTTGAAGCAGTAGAAGTGGGTGATGCGCACTGCGAAGAACCACGCGTTGAGCCGCAGGTAGGCGTCGAGGTACAGGTGGCGCGTGGAGTGCTGGACCCCTGACCTACCGGGGCTTCGGTTTGGGCTGAGGCGAGGGCTCCGGCACTGGCTTCGCGTCGTCGCCGACGACCGCCGCCACCGCGAACACCACCAGGCCCACGAAGCCGGCCAGCGCGAGTAGCTCTCCCCAACCCGGGGATGATGCCTTGGGCTGCTCGGTCACCACCGCAGCGGCCCGCTGCGCTCGCTTCATCGCTTCGCGGACCTGGGCGTCCAGCGCCTGGACCTCAAGCCCGAACACGCGGGCAAGCTGACTGAAGAGGTACGCGTCCGGCTGCTTTCCGCTTTCGATCTTCGACAGCATCGACTGGGAGATGCCCAGCCGATGGGCCAGCGCGGCCTGGGTCATGTCCCCATGCTGCTTCCGGAGCTGGGCAATCACCTGGCCCAGCACCAGACCATAGGCCTCGCCTTCCCTGGAGTCCGGTCCCCCGTGGGGGCTGTGCGCGCGTGACATGGCCCACCTTCATAAACCGGAGTCCCAGGCGCTTCCAGGTCAAAGGAATTGGGCCTGTGCTTCGGAATAAAATTCCTATGTCAGCTTGCCAGCACGAATTCGTAGGTTATATCGAGAAAGCGCTCGTATGCCTGGCCGGTGGCCCGCCCACCGATTACCCCCTGGCCTGAAGGGCGCCAACGAAAGAAACCTATGAAAATTCAAGGACTTATCACGATGCTGCAAGAGCTCCCGGGCGGTGGCCTGGGCACACTGCTGAAGTGCAGGGACGAGGCGGGACAGTTGTTCGTCGCCAAGTTCCCGAAGGACGCCTCACCGGAGAACCAACGGCTCATCGACGACGAGGCTCGGCGGCTCCAGCGGCACCAGGGCCGTTACGTCGTGAAGTACCTGGAGCCTGTGTCGCTCCAGGACGGGCGCCGGGGCTTCGCGATGGAGTTGATGGACGGGGACCTCACGCCCCTGGTCCGCCAGCGGGCGTCCGTGGAGCGGGTCCTGAGTTACCTGTTCACGGTGGCCCAGGGGCTGGAGGACATCCATGACTCCGCGCCGGGCGCGTTCCACGGCGACCTAAAGACCGGGAACATCCTGCACAAGGACGGGAGCGCGAAGCTCGCGGACTTCGGCCTTGCCCGGGGCGGCCTGGGACAGACGGTCATGTTCGGCCAGCACACTGGCGGAACGCCGGGCTACATGCCTCCGGAGGGGACAGCGTCCCAGTCCGGAGACATCTACTCCCTGGGGGCGGTGGCGTTCGCGCTCCTGGTGGGCCAGGAGCCCCAGCCCCGTGAGGTGCTACGCATCCAGATTCCGGGGTGGCCCGACCTGGAGCAGCTCATCAACCAGATGCTCTCGCCCGACGTGCGGCTGCGGCCCAACATCCGCCAGGTCCGGATGCGGCTCGAAGCGCAGCGGGCCCGGGCGTCGGCTCCAGCTCCGGTCCAGCACTTCCTTCCGAAGCGGAACACGCTCCGGACTTCATTTCCGCCGCCTCCGGCCCCGGCCCCGACCTCGTCGTATGGCGTGGGGGTCGCGGTCGCCTTGGCGCTGTTCGTGGGCGCGGGTCTCCTCCTGGCGGCGAGCAAGGACTGACCATGGCCGAATCGAACGCGCATCGGTGGGCGAAGTACCGCTCCGCGGGCTTCGGTGGCCGAGTCGAAGTTCTGTTGCCGAGCGGAAGGCGGCTGGACGCGCTGTCCCGGAACAGGGTCTGGGGGACAGAGGTGGAAAAGTCCGGCACCTTCGCGCGACTGCGACTGGCGGTGGAACGGCTCCTGGAAAGCGGTGTGCCCCAGAAGGTACTCAAGGTTCCCGCGGCGGACATGCGACTCGCGGCCGCCGTGCTCCGGCGCATGGGAGTTTCCGCCTGGGTGCGGAACCTGGATGGGTCGCGGGAGTTCTTTGTCCGGATCTGACTCGGTGACGCGGCGCTCCGGGAGCCAGCCTCTTGGAGCGCCGTACGCTGAATCCACGAAGCTTGGGAGGGCTTCCGCCCGCGTCCTGTCTTCTCTCTCCTCCGTGGGGTGGTCAGCCCGGCACGTCAGCCGAGGCGACAACTTCCCTGACACAGGGGGGCGCGGGTGGGGTCGGGAAGTGAGCTCGTGTGAGCTCCGCGAGAAGGTCGTCGAAGTTCACGAGCTACTCGCTAAGGTGATTCAAAGTGGAGCCAGCACGCGACTCCATGAGGACCGGCGTGCTGGCTTCATCAGCTCCGCCGTCTACCCCGCCGAGCTCACGCCCTGATTCTTCATCAGGTGCTCGCCGTACTCCTCACGCAGCTTGCTCTTGAGGAACTTGCCCGTGGAGTTGCGCGGAATCTGCGGGACGAAGAAGTAGTCATCCGGCATCCAGAACTTCGCGAACTGCTTCGCCAGGTGCGCCGCCAGCTCCTCCTTCGTCGCCGTCTGCCCCGGCTTCAGCGCCACCGCCGCCAGCGGCCGCTCGTCCCACTTCGCGTGCCTCCCGGCGAACACCGCCGCCTCCAGCACCGCCGGGTGCGCCATCAGCGCGTTCTCCAGCGCCACCGACGAAATCCACTCGCCACCGGACTTGATGACGTCCTTCGACCGGTCGCAGATGCGGACATACCCGTCCCCATCGATGGTGACGACGTCCCCCGTCTTGAACCACCCGTCCGCCGTGAAGCGGTCCGGGCCCTCGCCGCCGAAGTACGAGCCCGCCACCCACGGCCCCCGCACCTCCAGCTCGCCCATCGTCTTCCCGTCCCACGGGAGAATCCGCCCGTCGTCCGCCACCACCCGCGTCTCCACGAAGGGCAGCGCGAAGCCCTGCGACGCCCGCGCCGCCAGCTGCGCCTCCTGCGATGCGTCCCGCAGCTCGCCCTTCAGCTTCGCCATGGTGCCCACCGGGCTCAGCTCCGTCATGCCCCAGGCGTGCACCACCTCCAGCCCGTGCCGCTGCTTGAAGCCGTCAATCAGCGACGGCGGCGCCGCCGAGCCGCCAATCAGCATCGACCGCACCCGGCTCAGGTCCCACTTCTTCGGGTCCTGGTCCAGCAGCGCGAGGATTCCCAGCCAGATGGTCGGCACCCCGCCCGCCATCGTCACCTTCTCCGCCGCCATCAGCTCCAGCAGCGACAGCGGGTCCAGGTGCGGCCCGGGGAACACCAGCTTCGCCCCCGTGAGCACCGCGTCGAACGCCAGCCCCCACGCCGCCGCGTGGAACATGGGCACCACCGGCAGCACCGTGTCCGCCTCGCGCATGCCCGTCGCGTCCGGCATGCAGCACGCCAGCGTGTGCAGCACGATGGAGCGGTGGCTGTACAGCACGCCCTTCGGGTTGCCCGTCGTCCCCGACGTGTAGCAGAGCATCGCCGCCGAGTTCTCCTCCAGCTTCGGGAAGTCGAAGGACTCCGACTCCGCCGCCAGGAGCTGCTCGTAGTCCAGCTTCCCCTCCGGCGCCGGCCCCGAGTCCGGCACCACGATGACGTGGCGCAGGCTGGGCACCTGCGCCGCGAACTTCTCGAACAGCGGCAGCAGCGAGTGGTCCACCACCACCACCGTGTCCTCCGCGTGCCGAGCGATGTAGGCCAGGTCGTTCGGGTGCAGGCGCAGGTTCAGCGTGTGCACCACCGCGCCCATCGCCGGCACGCCGTAGTACACCTCCAGGTGCCGGTAGTGGTTCCAGCTCAGCGTGGCGACCCTGTCGCCGGGCTTCACCCCCAGCCGCGTCAGCGCGTTCATCAGCCGGCACGTGCGCTTGTAGAAGTCCGCGAACGTGTAGCGGTGCAGTGACTTGTCGGGGTTGCGGCTGACGATTTCCGAGCGCGAATAGTACGTACGCGCGCGCTCCAGGAAGTGGGTCAGGGTGAGCGGGAAGTCCATCATCCGTCCGGCGAGCATCGGCACCATCCCTTGTCCGTGAGGAGTGAGGGGGCCGATGCTACCGGAACCCCGGGCCCCGGGTTCAGGGCCTCGGGGGAATGTCGCGTCAGCCGAAGAACACCTGTGCCACCTCGAAGAACTCCTTCGGCACCTTCTTCAGCTCGCGGGTGGCGTCCGCCAGGTCCACGGTGACGATGTCATTGCCCTTGAGCGCGGCCATCTTCCCGAACTCGCCGCGGGCCACCATGTCGCAGGCATGGACGCCGTAGCGGGTGGCCAGCACGCGGTCATGCGGCGTGGGCGCGCCGCCGCGCTGGATGTGGCCCAGCACGGACACGCGCGTCTCGAAGCCGGTGCGCCGCTCGATTTCGTGCGCGACGATGGTGCCCACGCCGCCCAGGCGCGGCCGGCCTGCCTCGTCCAGCGCGCCGCTGGTGACGAGCTGCTCGCTCTGGTCCGAGGACGTCTTGATGCGCGTGCCCTCCGCCACCACGACGATGGAGAAGGTGCGCCCGCCCGCGTGGCGGCGCTGGATGTGCTCGGCCACCTTCGCCAGGTCGGCCGGAATCTCCGGCACCAGGATGACGTCCGCGCCGCCGGCGATGCCCGCGTAGGTGGCAATCCAGCCCACGTGCCGTCCCATGACCTCGCAGACGATGACGCGCTTGTGGGACTCGGCGGTGGAGTGCAGCCGGTCGATGGCCTCCGTCGCGATTTCCACCGCGGTGTCGAAGCCGAACGTGAAGTCCGTGGCGTTGATGTCGTTGTCGATGGTCTTCGGCACCCCGACGATGCGCAGCCCCTCCTGGGACATGCGCGTGGCGGCCGACAGCGTGCCCTCGCCACCGATGGCGATGATGGCGTGGATGCCGTTGCGCTCCACGGCGCGCTTCACGCGCTCCAGGCCGTTCTCCACCTTGAAGGGGTTGACGCGGGAGGTGCCGAGGATGGTGCCGCCCCGGTGGAGGATGCCGGACGTGGTCTCCCGGGTGAGCCGGAAGTGGTTGTCCTCCAGCAGGCCCTTCCACCCATCGCGGAGCCCCATCATCTCGAAGCCGTGCTCCGCGGCACGGCGGACGACTGCGCGGATGACTGCGTTGAGGCCGGGGCAGTCGCCCCCGCCGGTCAGTACGGCAACTTTCATATGAGAATGTTCTAGCGCGCCCCGCGCCAGACGGAACCCCTCAAATGGAACCGAGCGCTCACCCGGGGACTTTCCGGCGCTAGCCGAACACTGCCGGTCGCCGGTCCTTCCACGGGTGGGCTGCCTCCAACTGGGCGGCCAGCCGGAAGAGGGTGGCCTCGTCGCCGAAGCGGCCGATGAACTGCACGCCCACGGGCAGTCCCTCGCGACTCCAGTGCAGCGGCACGCTCATGGCCGGCAGCCCCGTCATGTTCGCCAGCGGGCAGTAGGGCGTGAAGGCGGCTGAGCGGAAGAGCGGCGCCAGCGGCTCGTCGGGCGGGGCGGCGAAGGTGCCCAGCGGCGGGGCGGGCTCCGTGACGGTGGGCAGCAGCCACACGTCCACGTCCTCGAAGCGGCGGGCGATGAGCCGGCTGAAGCGCTGCAGCTGTGCGCTGGCCAGCAGGTAGGCCGACAGCCCCTGGCCCAGCCCGAACTGATAGAGCGCCCAGGTGAAGGCCTCGAAGTGCTCCGCCTCCGGCGTGCGGCCCAGGCGCTGCGCCAGCCGGTCGATGCCATAGACGACGCCGCCGGCCCACACCGTCATGAAGGCCTGGCCCAGGGCCTCGTCGCCGGGCACCTCCAGGCTGCCCTCCAGCACGGAGTGTCCCAGGCCTTCCAGCAGGCGGGCGGTGGCGGCGACGGCCGTCAGGCTCTCGGGGTGAACGGGGGCGTCCACGGAGTTGCGCAGCGCCAGGCCGATGCGCAGGCGCCCCGGCGGCGCACCCACCTCCAGTGCGTAGGGCCGGGCCTTGGGCGGGGCAATGTAGGGCGCGCCCTCGTCCGGGCCCTCGGTGGCGTCCAGCAGGGCCGCGCTGTCGCGCACGGAGCGGGTGAGGGCGTGCTCCGCCAGAATCCAGTGGTAGGGGTCCGCCAGGTCCGGCCCCAGCGGGTTGCGGCCGCGCGTGGGCTTGAGGCCGAAGAGGCCGCAGCACGACGCGGGGATGCGGATGGAGCCGCCGCCGTCCGCCGCGTGGGCGAAGGGCACCATGCCGCTGGCCACCGCCGCCGCCGCGCCGCCGCTGCTGCCGCCGGGGCTGCGCTCCAGGTTCCACGGGTTGCGGCAGGGGCCCAACAGCTCGCTCTCCGTGGTGGGCAGGAGTCCGAGCTCGGGCGTGTTCGTCTTGCCCAGCACCACCAGCCCGGCGCGCAGGTGGCGCTTCACCAGCTCGCTGTCGTGGTCCGCCACGAAGTCCTTGCCGAAGCGCGAGCCCCCGGTGAGCGGGTAGCCCTCCTGGGCCGTGAGCAGGTCCTTCAGGAGGAAGGGGACGCCGGTGAAGGGGCCCGTCGGCAGCGCGCCCTTCGCCCGCAGGCGCGCGGTGTCGAACTGGGTGTGGACCACCGCGTTCAGCTTCGGGTTGTGGCGCTCGATGCGGGCAATGGCCGCGTCCACGAGCTCCAGCGGGGTGACCTCACGCCGGCGGACGAGCTCCGCCTGGGCCGTTGCATCGAGGCTGACAAAGGGGTCCATGCTCCGGACTCTACCCCTGGGGGCCGGACGAGCAGGCGCACCCCACTTGTCGTCATACCGACTGGTGGGTATGGTTACTGGCAGTGAGGGTGAGATGGCCCAGGAGGCACCGCACGAGTCGAAGGTCCGGCTGCTGGACGCGGCCCTGCACGTCATCCGTGCGCGGGGCTACGCGGCCACGCGCATCGACGATGTCTGCGCCGAGGCCGGGCTGACGAAGGGCAGCTTCTTCCACCACTTCGACAGCAAGGAGGACCTGGCGCTCGCGGCGGTGGAGCACTTCGGGGCCATGGCCGACGCCCTGTTCGAGGCCGCGCCGTCCCACCGGGCCGAGGACCCGCTGGAGCGGGTGCTGGGCTACGTGGACTTCCGCATCGCCATGCTCCAGGGCGCGCTGCCGGAGTTCACCTGCCTGCACGGGACGCTGGTGCAGGAGACCTACGACACGCACCCGGCCCTGCGCGAGGCGTGCAACCGGTACATGAGCGCGCACTCCGCGCGTGTGGCCCAGGACCTCGCCGAGGCGAAGCGCCGCCACACCCCCGCTGCCACGTGGAGCCCGGACGGCCTCGCGCTCCACATCCAGGCCGTGCTCCAGGGCGCCTTCATCCTGGCCAAGGCGCGGCAGGGTCCGGAGGTGGCCGCGGACTGCCTGCGCCACCTGCGCCGCTACCTGGAGCTGCTCTTCACCCACCCGCAGCCAGAGGAGAAGCCGGCATGACGACCGCGACATTGCAGGAGCGGTACTCGAAGGATGAGGCGGACATTCGAGCGCTCATCGGCGCCATCCACCAGGCCCACCATGACAAGGACGCGGCCGCCATCGTCGCGAAGTACACGGAGGACGCGCCCATCTTCGACCTGGCGCCGCCGCTCTACCACCGGGGGATGAACCGTCAGGAGCTGGCGGCCTGGCTGGACACCTGGGAGGGGCCCGTGGACATCGAGTCGAGAGACCTCCGCGTCCACATCAGCGGAGACCTGGCCTTCTGCCATGGCCTCAACCAGGTCAGCGCCACGACGAAGGCGGGCGGTGAGCGGGCCGTCTTCTGGATTCGCGCGACGATATGTCTGCGCAAGACCGGGAGCACCTGGCGCATCGTCCACGAGCACACGTCGGTGCCCTTCTACATGGACGGCAGCTTCCGGGCCGCCACGGACCTTCAGCCCTGAGCATGGGCAGTCGCGGCCCCTGCGACTGCACAGGGGGTGACGGAAGGAGCCGCCCCTTTGCGCCCGGAAGTGAACGGGGCGGCCACGGCGCGCTCGCGTGGCCACCCGCGCTCCCTATGCTCCCGCGCCCCTCCACTCCGGGCTTCGTGTGAATCCGCGCATCTTCGACTCTGAACAGGACGCCGCCGTCGCCTGCGCGGCCCGCATCGCCGACGCGGTGCGCGCCCGGCCCTCGCTGGTGCTCGGACTGCCCACCGGCCGCACGCCGCTCAATGTCTACCGGGAGCTGGTGGCGCTCCAGGCGCGCGGGGCGCTGGATTTGTCACGCGCCAGCACCTTCAACCTGGACGAGTTCCACGGCGTGTCCGCCGAGGACGCGGGCAGCTTCCGCGCGTACATGGACCGGCACTTCTTCCAGCACGTCAACCTTGCGCCCGAGCGCATCCACTTCCTCGACGGCAGCGCGCCGGACGCGGAAGCGGAGTGCGCGCGCTACGAGGCGGAGCTCACCGCTGCTGGAGGGCTGGACCTGGTGCTGCTGGGCATCGGTGGCAACGGGCACCTCGCCTTCAACGAGCCCGGTGACAGCCTCCTGGCGCCGTGCCACCGCACGAAGCTGAGCCGCGACACAAGGCTGGCCAACGCCATGCTCTTCGGGGACGACGCCTCGCGCGTGCCGCTGGAGGCGCTGACGCTGGGCATGGGCGCCATCCTCCAGGCCCGGAGCGTGGTGCTGCTGGCGTTCGGCGAGAGCAAGGCGGAGGCGGTGCGGGCCATGGTGGAAGGGCCCGTCACCCCGCGCTGCCCTGCCTCCTTCCTCCAGCTCCACCGCGACGTGGCGGTGTGGGTGGACCCGCCCGCCGCCAGCGCGCTCTCCCGCGCTCAGTAGGTGGTGTTGCCGGGCACCTGGGACACCCGGGCCGAGTGCCGCTCGCGCACCTGACGCAGCAGGCGGAGGAACTCCTCGCGATCCGCCTGGCCCTCCAGCGCTCCCTCCGCGAGGGCCTCGGCCGTGGCGAGGCTCCAGTCCCCCGCCTGGGGCGCTCCGCGCAGGATGTCCGCCGTGCCCGCCACCGCCACGGCGAAGCGCAGGTCCGCGGACGCCTCCCTCAGTGACTTGCCCACCGCGGCGCGCTCCAGCAGGAAGCGCTGCTCCGCGGCCTCCACGCCGTCCGGCCGCTTCGCGCGCACGCGCACCGTGGCCAGGCGCTCGCCCGCGCCGGTCGGCTCCACCTCGTACAGCGCGGTGACGGAGTGGCCCGCGCCAATCTCGCCCCCGTCCACCGCGTCGTTGCGGAAGTCCTTGTCCGCCACGGCGCGGTTCTCATAGCCCAGCAGCCGGTAGCCGCGCACCGCGTCGGGGTCGAAGTCCACCTGCACCTTCACGTCCTTCGCGATGACCTCCAGCGTGCCCGTCAGCTTCTCCTGGAAGACGCGCCGGGCCTCCTTCTCGGAGTCGATGTAGAAGCAGTTGCCGTTGCCCTTGTTCGCGAGCCGCTCCATCAGGCCGTCGCGGTAGTTGCCCTGGCCGAAGCCGATGGTGGACAGCGTCACGCCCTCCTCCACGTAGCCGGCGATGCTCTTCATCATGTCGTCCGCCGTCCGGTTGCGGCCCAGGTTGGTGTCCCCGTCGGTGAGCACCACCACGCGAGACACGACGCCCGGGCCCGCCTTGCGCGCGGCCTGCTGGTAGGCCAGCTCCAGGCCGTCTCCCATGGCGGTGCCGCCACCCGTGCTCAGCGAGTCGATGGCGTCGATGATGTCCTCACGCTCATTCGCGGGCGTGGGCTCCAGCACCGTGCGCACGTCCCCCGCGTAGGTGGTGATGGCCACCGTGTCCCGCGCGTTCAGCCCCTCCAGCGCCAGCCGCATGGACGTCTTCGCCAGGTCCAGCCGGTCGGCGCCGCGCATGGAGCCGCTGGTGTCCACCAGGAAGACCAGGTGCGTGGGCTTGCGCTCGCTCTTGGCCACCTGCCGGCCCTGGAGCCCCACCTTCAGCACCAGCCGCCCTTCGGTGAAGGGCGACGGCACGGCCTCCAGGTCCACGTGGAAGTCACCCTCGTCCGGCTCCGGCAGGCGGTAGCGGAAGGCATTCACCCACTCCTCCACGCGCACCGAGTCCTGGTGGGGCAGCCCGCCTCCCTCCACCGCGCGGCGGAACAGCGCGTAGGACGCGGTGTCCACGTCCACGGCGAAGGTGGACAGGCGGTCCGTCCGGGTGTCGGTGTAGGGGCTGGGAGCGTGCCGGACATGGGTGTTCCCGGAGGCGAGCGGCTGGGCGGACGCGCCCTCCTCGGAGTCCGCACCGAAGCTGCGCATGGTCTTCCGGTCGTAGGTTCCCCCCACGTCGGCATTGCCGGACAGGGATGAGGCGCTGGCGCCCATCAGCTTGCGGACGTTGTCGCCCAACAGGGTGAGGGTGGCGACGGTGCCCAGGACTGCCAGCAGGGCGATGCTGCCGATGGTGAAGCGTCTGCTCATGGAAGGCCTCGGGGTGCGGGAGGAAGCGGTGGTGTCTGCTTCGTCGCACGGGCCCCGGGGCGCGCGCGTCCGTCATTCGCCCGAGGTCGGCCGACGGGAGGAGGTCGGTCAACCGGCGGATGGCGGAGCCCGCGCGTGCGGCTGCTCCCTCGGAGCGCCGCGCTCAGCCGCGCCGCGCGCCCGTCGCGACGGCGGGCCGGGGCGGGGCCTCACCGGAGGCGGGCGGCTTCGCGCGGGCCGGAGCGGCGGGCTTCGGCTTCGCCCGGGCCTGGGGCGCAGCGGGGCGGGGCGGGGGCGGCCGGAAGTGCGCCCAGGCGGTGAGCACCTTGGGCACGTAGTACTCCGTCTCCCCGTTGCGAGGCACGCGGCCATTCACCGAGCCCGGGCCCGCGTTGTACGCGGCCACCGCGAGCCGCACGTCGCGGAAGCGCCGGAGCTGCTCCGCCAGGTAGCGCGCGCTCCCGTCGATGGCGGGCTCCGGGTCGAACGGGTCCTCCACGCCCAGCATCTCCGCCGTCGTGGGCATCAGCTGCCCGGGGCCCATGGCGCCCGCGGGGGAGATGCGGTGCACCCGCGTCTCCGACTCCACCTGCACCAGCGCCCGCAGCAGGCCCGGGGGCAGCCGGTGCCGGCGCTCGGCGGCGTCGATGAGCGGCTCCAGCGGCGCGTGCCCGTTCAGCAGGCAGGCCGGCCGGTGCGCCGCGTACGCGCTCAGCGCCCCCACCTTGGCCTCCAGGAAGGAGAAGGACAGCGGGGACACGGACGTCTCGCCCAGCCAGGACACCGCGGTGTTGAGCAGCACCACCGGCGCGAGCGCGCACGGCAGCAGCCACGCCCACCATGGAATGGAGACCCCGCCCTTCGCCCGCTTGCGCGCCACACTCCACCCTTAAGGGCGCTTGGGGCCTCCGTCCAGCTTCCGGCGCCCGGGCTTCACACCCGGAGGCAGCCGCAGGCCGTCCAGCACCAGCGTGGTGAGCGCGTCCGGCAGCTCCAGCGGGTTGCCGATGTCCTCCCCGCTCAGCATCGCCAGCAGCAGCCGCTCCACCGCGCCTACCACCGCGAGCCCGCTCACCGCCGGGCGGATGGGCCGCAGCAGGCCGTGCGTGTGTGCCTTCTGGGTGATGTCCACCGCATGACGTGACACCAGCTGGGACAGCTCGGAGACCTTGGCGCGCGCGCCCACCGCCGGCCCGCGGCTCTCCTGGAGGTACAGCCTCACCACGCCCGGGTACTGCAGCAGCGCGCCGACGATGACGGCCGCCACCGCCCGGTACGCGTCGAACATGGCCTCCACGTCGCGCGCCTCCGCGAGGGAGCGCCCGCATGCCTCCATCCCCGCGAGCAGCTCGCCCCGCACCGGCTCCAGGAGCGCGTCCACCAGCGCGGCCTTGTCGACGAAGTACCGGTAGAACGTCCCCTTGGCCACCCCGGCCGCCTGGGTGATGTCGTCGATGGTGACGCCGTCCAGGCCCCGCTCCAGGAACAGCCGCAGCGCCGCGTCCTCCAGCTCCTTCGTCCGCTCGCGCCGGTGGGCCTGCCTCCGTCCGCCCGGCCGCCCGGGCTTCCTGCCCGCCTCCGGGGAGGGAGCCGTTCCAGCGCTGCGTGTGCCGTCACGGGTCATTGGCGTGCACTCCAACTTCTTGCGTTGTAGAAAAAGAGTGACCAAATAGTCATTATTCGAAGCGAGGCGTCGGCCGGGCGCCCGCTGGAGCACAACGATGATTGGCATCCCTCTGGGCTGGGCGTACTCCAATTTCGGTGAATGGGTGCTGCACAAGTACGTGCTGCACGGCCTGGGGAAGCACCGGCGGAGCTTCTGGAGCTTTCACTGGCACGAGCACCACCAGAAGTCGCGCAAGCACGACATGGTGGATGACCAGTACATGCGCTCGCTGTGGACCTGGTCGGCGAAGACGAAGGAGCTGCTGGCGCTGGTGGTGGTGGCGGCCGCGCACGCGCCGCTGTTTCCCGTGGCGCCCTTCTTCGTGGGCACGGTGTGGGCGTGCACGGCGAACTACTACCGCATCCACCGGCGCGCGCACGTGGACCCGGCGTGGGCCCGGGAGCACCTGCCGTGGCACTACGACCACCACATGGGGAAGGACCAGAACGCGAACTGGTGCGTGACGCACCCGCTGTTCGACCTCCTGTTGGGGACGCGGCGGGAGTTCCTCGGCGTGCAGCCGCCCGCGCCTCAAGAGGTGCCGGTGCCCGTGAAGGCCGGGGCTCGCGCGTGACGGCCGCGGCTCCCAGCCTCCACTGAGGGGCTGCCCGGACTTTAGAAGACGAGGTCGAAGTAGCTCGCCTTCGCGCGGACGCCGGCGCAGGCGCGCAGCGTGGCCGTCCACGACTCGAGCGGCAGCGAGCCGCGCGCGTCGAAGACGAAGTCCAGCTCCTCCTGGCGGGCCATGTCGAGCAGGTCCACGGAGCCGCTGCCGGTGAGCCGGAGCGTCTGCGTGGGGGCGGTGCCGGTGCGGCGGTACTCGCCGATGAGGATGGTCTGCTCGGTGCCGGGCTTGCGCACGGAGACGCTGGCGCGCTCGATGCCACTGAGGTCCGTGTCGGCCGTCACCTCGAAGACCTTGAGGCGCAGCTCGGTCTCCACGTCGGCGTCGTCGGGCAGCGGGTCGGCGAAGTCGCCCAGCGGGAAGGTGAGGGTCTGCTGGACGCTGGCGGTGCCGGGGAGGGCGGCGGGGAACTCGATGTCGGGCTCGGCCTTGCAGATCTCCTCGGCCTCGGCCTCGATGAAGAACAGCGAGTCGCAGCCGGAGACGAGCAGCGCGGCGGAGGCGAGCAGCAGGGCGCGGAAGGAAGTTGTGGTCATGTTCGTCGTGCTCCTGCTCAGAAGTAGAAGAGGAAGCCCACCTTCACGGAGGGGATGGTGGCGCGTACGTGGAGGTCCCGGGCGGTGACGTCCGGGTCATCCGTGGCGTCCTGGAGGAGGGCGCTCGCGTCGTCGACGTTGAGCGCCACGTAGCTGATGCCCAGGTGGAGGAAGAAGTTGAAGCGGCTGGCCGAGCCAATCTCCAGGCCGACGCTGCCGGTGACGTAGTCATAGGTGACGTCCTTGATGGCGGCGGCGCTGCGGCTGGGGCTGGCGCCGAGCCAGTCGACGACGTCGTTGTAGTCGGAGCCGAAGTAGTGCCCGGCCTCCGCGTTGAGGGACGGGGCGATGAAGGTCTGCAGCGGGAGGATGCTGGCGCCGCCGCGCAGGCCGAAGCTGAGGGTGTTGGTGGTGGGGCCGGCCTGCAGGCGCAGCCAGGGCAGGGGCCGCACCACCGCGGACAGGCCCACGCCGTGCGGCGCGCCCGCGTCCAGCAGCAGGCCGAACTTGCGCAGTCCGGGCTCACCCGAGCCGTCCTGGGCGTGGGCGGAAGTCGCGGCCGCGAGCGTGAGGAGGCAGGCCAGGGCCATGCCGTGCCTGCTGGAGAGGAGGGTCGTGCGTCGTCTCTTCGAGGATGTCGCCATCGTCATGTGCGGTTCACCGTGGTTCCGGCCCGGCGGCCATCATTCGCGCGGACGGGCGGAAAGAGAAGTCACGTCGTGGGCGAAGACCCTCGGAATGGGGGGCGCGGACACGGATTCTCGACACTCGGGGAGTGTCCGGGGTGACCTGCCGCGGTGGGCAGGACGAGGACTCCAGGCTCTCTGGGTTTTCGCCGTTTGGACGTTGCCTCGTGGTGACAGTGGGACTGGTGACCGGATGGTGCGTGGCTGCTCACCCCTGTTGAAGTCCAGACGCCCTTCCTCCCTCCCGGTCACTACCTGATGTCCGGGGCCGGTGAGACCTTCCGTTCCCGGAAAGCATCCAACGCAACCGCGTTGCGTGCTCGCCGGCCCAGGACGGGGGGACCGGATGATCGACGAAGTCGATCAACGACTGAAGGCATGGGTGGGCCGCATCGCCGGTGACGTCCCCGTCTTCCTGGGCGTGCCGGACCGTGAGTCCCTGGAGCGGGGTGTGTGCCTCTACCTGCTCGAGCTGGGACCCGCCCCTCCGCCGCGCGGAGGCACCCGCGCACCCCTCCAAATCTCCGTCTGCTACCTCGTCACCACCGGCGCCGACTCTCCCGAGCGCGCCCACCGGCTGCTGGGCGAGCTCGTCTTCGCGGCCATGGAAGAGGCCGACTTCGAGGTGGACCTCACCCCCGTGCCCACCACCGTCTGGGCCGGACTCCGGACTCCGCCGCGCCCCGGCTTCCGCCTGCGCGTGCCCGTGCGCCGCGAGCGTCCGCAGCCCGTCGTCCACCGCGTGCGCTTTCCCATCGTCACCCAGTCCATCCCCGCCGAGGCCCTGCTCGGCTGCGTGGTGGGGCCGGGCGACATCCCCATCCCCGGCGCGCTGGTCGAGCTTCCCGCGCTGAAGCTCACCACCCGCACGGATGCCAGGGGCTGCTTTCGATTTCCCCGCGTGCCGCCAGTGGCCACGCTGGGTCGGCTGGAAGTGCGGGCGAAGGGGGAGCTGCTCGCGCTGGGACCGGAGGCACTCGCCGCCCAACCACAGCCGCTGCTCATCCGCCTGCCGCTGAAGGAGGAGTGACGTGCCGAATTACCTGACGCCCGGCGTCTACGTGGAGGAGGTTCCCAGTGGGACACGCTCCATCCAGGGCGTGGGCACCACCACCGCGGCCTTCGTCGGCCGCGCGCCCGCAGTGAATGCCCGGGTCAACGAAGCCGTGGCCGTCAACGGCTGGGCCCAGTTCGTGAAGGAGTTCGCCCCACCCGGCACGCCAGGCACCGCGCTGGCTCGCGCCGTGTACGGCTTCTTCGAGAACGGAGGCCGCCGCTGCTTCATCGTCAACATCGGCAACAGCGAGAGCCTCGTCGGTGACGCCCGCCGCCGCCAGGGCGTGGCCGTGCTGGAGGAGGTGAGCGAGGTGGCCATGGTCGCCGCCCCCGGCTTCGCCGACGCCGCCGCCTGGGACGCGCTGCTGACCCACTGCGAGAAGATGCGAGACCGCATCGCCATCCTCGACGCTCCCGAGGACGTGGACGACGTGGGGCGCCTCACCAAGGTGGCCACCGGCGTCGAAGGCGGAGGCCTGCGCCCGCGCAACTCCGACCAGGGCTATGGCGCCTTCTACTACCCGTGGTTCTCCACCCCGGACCCGCTGGGCGACGGGAAGACCATGGTGAACGTGCCGCCGTCCGGCCACATCGCCGGCATCTACGCGCGCACCGACGTCACCCGCGGCGTGCACAAGGCCCCCGCCAACGAGGTGGTGCGCGGCGCCCTGCGGCTGGTGCGAGACGTGACGCCGGAGGAGCAGGGCGAGCTCAACCAGGTGGGCGTCAACTGCATCCGCTACTTCCCGCGCGGAGGCATCCGCGTCTGGGGCGCCCGCACGGTGGCGGACGGCGCCAGCGAGTGGCGCTACCTGAACGTGCGCCGGCTCTTCAACTTCGTGGAGGAGTCGATTGCCCTGGGCACCAACTGGACGGTGTTCGAGCCCAACGACGCCACGCTGTGGAAGTCCATCCGCCGCGACGTGAGCGCCTTCCTGGTGCGGCTGTGGCGCGACGGGGCGCTGATGGGACGCACGCCGGAGGAGGCCTTCTTCGTGCAGTGCGACGAGCAGACGAACACGCAGGAGACCATCGACGCGGGGCAGGTGTTCGCCGTCATCGGCCTGGCGCCGGTGAAGCCCGCGGAGTTCATCATCTTCCGCATCGGCCAGCACGCCGGTGGCGCGGAAGTGGAGGAGGTGTCCAATGGCTGAGGCCAAGGCTCCCGAGGCGCCGCCGCCGGAGCAGGATGCGAGTGCGCAGCCCGGCGTCCCGGTGGACCCGTTCCGGGGCTACAACTTCAAGCTGCTCATCGACGGGGTGAACGAGGGCCACTTCCTCTTCTGCTCCGAGCTGCACGTGAAGGTGGCCGCGCTGCGCTACCGCGAGGGCGGCGCCGGTCCGGTGGTGCGCCGGCTGCCGGGCCCCGTCTCCCATGGCGACGTGGTGCTGCGCTGTGGCTTCACCCAGTCGCCGGAGCTGTGGACCTGGTTCAGCGCCTCGGCGGACGGCCGGCCGCAGCGCAAGAACGTGTCCATCCTCATGCTCGACATCGACGGGGTGACGGAGCGGCTGCGCTGGAACCTCAACGAGTGCTGGCCGTCGGAGTGGAAGGTGCATCCGCTGGATGCGCTCGGTCAGGAAATCGCCATCGCCTCGCTCACGCTGACCTACGAGTCCCTCTCCCGTGGCTGAGACCTCCCAGACCTGGTGGCGCGGCGCCTGGGTGCGCGCCGTGGCCCGGACGGTGAAGGCGTGGGCGGAGGCCGTGCTCTCCGAGGAGGCGCGCACGGCGGCTGTGCCGCGTCCGGAGGCTCCGGGCCCCACGCCGGCCGCGCCGAAGGACGCCGGCAACGAAGCGACGGGGGCCGCGGGCAGCTCCGTGGAGGCGCTGGAGGAGCGCTGGCTCCGGGACGTCCAGGCGCGCCAGCGCGGCGCGGCCGCGGACTGGGAGGCCCGCGTGAAGCGCCGCGCGCCCCACCTGCTGGAGGGAATGACGCGCGAGGGCCGCGCGCCTCCGAGGCCCCGGGTCGCCAGCCCGCGGCCGGGCGCGCTGCCCTTCGCACGCACGGCCGTGAAGGAGCTCCACCCCGTGATGCGGCCCGAGCCTCCCCAGCGTGAGCATGACGTCGAGGTGAGACGGGACGCCCGCTCCGAGGCACCGGTGCCCGTCGGGGCCGTGGGCGCAGCTCGTGCTCCGGAGCCGCCGCCTGCTCCCGCGCCGCTGCCGACGAGGACGGGGGAGGCGCGCCCGGAGCCCGGGCCGGACGCGGTGCCGCCCATGCGGCAGGAGTCCTCCTGGGGGCTCGGGCTGGAGCTGCCCGCGGCCTTCACGTCGCGGCCTTCGCCGGTGGCGGGGCCCGCGCGCGCGGCGCCACCTGCGCCTCGCTCCGAGAACGGCACACCTGCCCGGCGCTCCCGTTGGGATGACCTTCCCGCCTTCGCGGATGAGCCCTCTCCGCGCGAGCTTCGCGCCGTTCCCCTCCTGCCCGAGGAGGAGCGCACCCTCACGGAGCTCATATCGATGCTCCCTCCGGTGACGGTTCCCCGGCCACGGCCCTCGGTCGGGGAGGGGAATGGCGCTGTTTCACGCATGGAGGACAGGGAGGCGCCTCGCAACCGCGTCACCTTCTCGGTGGACGACGACGCCTGGGCGGGCGCCCAGTCCCACCTGCCGTGGGGCGTCCGCGAGCCGGCGGCCTCGGCATCCTCGCCCGTGCCCGTCGTGCCCGTCGTGCCCGTGCCTGTCGCGCCCGTCACGCCCCAGGGCTTCCCCAGCCTGGAGGGTGAGGCTCGCTCCACCGGAGGCGCCCCGGCGTCCGAGCCTGCGCACCCCTGGCCCGAGCTGCCTCCGGCCCCACCCGAGGAGAACGTGGAAGTGGCGACGGAGCTGCGCCAGTGGGAGCGGCTGCGCCGGCTGGACCGTGAACAGCGAGGCGAGTGATGGAGCGCGTGGCCTTCCTCATCGAGCCGAGCGGCGAGCGCATCGGGTGTCTGCTCAACCCGGAGACGCTCGTCATGCGCCGGGTGGCGGGCCTGCGGCCGAGGCGCGCGCTGGGCGGCTCGCTGCCCTGGGGCGGGCCCGGGGACGATCCGCTCCTCTTCACTGGCGGAGGCAGCACCGAGCTGACGCTGGACCTGCTCTTCGACGTGGCGCTGTCGGGCTCCACGCTCCAGACGGAGGACGTGCGAGACCTCACCGAGCCGCTCTGGAAGCTGGCGGAGAACGGCCTGCGCGAGGACGGCAGCATGCGCCCTTCGCTGGCGCGGCTGGTGTGGGGCAAGCGGGGCAACTACCTGTGCGTGGTGGCCGCCGTGGCCGAGCGACTGGAGCACTTCGCCTCCACCGGCGCGCCCCGGCGCTCGTGGCTGCGGATGCGCCTGCTGCGCGTGGAGGACGAGTCCGGCACTCCCGCGCCCGTGCTCTCCCAGGAGCCGCCTGACCCGGACGCCGTGGCCGCGGCGCTGACCCCGGAGGACTACGAGGCCCACACCGTGCTCGGCGCGGGCGACGAGGAAGCGGAGGGAGGGGAGGGCGCCCCCACCGGCCAGCGCCTGGATGAAATCGCGTACCAGCGCTACGGCGACCCGTCGCTGTGGCGCCTCATCGCCGCGCTCAATGGCATCACGGACCCCAACAATCTTCCGGCGGGGTTGGTGCTGCGGCTGCCCACCGCCGAGGCGCTCCGGAGGGTGATGTGAGCCACATGCGGGGGCTGCCAGAGCTGCGCATCGAGACGGACGGCTCGCTGCTGCCCGCGGCGGACCTGCGCGCCCTCTCCTCCGTGCGCGTCCAGCAGCGGCTGGCGGTGCCCGCGCAGTGCGAGCTCGTCTTCACCGACCCGAAGGGCACCCTCGCCTCCGCGGGCCTTCCACCGGGCACGGCCCTGCGCGTGGCCGCCGCCGCGGGCACCGAGGACCTCTTCCGTGGCGAGGTGACGGCCGTGGAGTACGTCCACGCCACGGGCGGGGCGCGCGAGGTGCGCGTGCGTGCCTATGACCTGCTCCACCGCCTGCGCAAGCGCCAGCCGGTGCGCGCCCACGTGCAGGTGACGCTGGAGGACCTGGCGCGCGAGCTGGCCTCGGGCGTGGGCCTCTCCGCCCGCGCGGCGGCGCCGGGGCCGCTGTGGCGCCACCTCATCCAGCATGGCCAGACGGACCTGGACTTCCTCGTGGAGTACGCGGACCGCTGCGGCCTCTACCCCGTGCTGGACGGAGACACGCTGCGGCTGGTGACGCTGGAGGGGGAAGGAACCGTCATTCCGCTGCTCCTCGGCGAGTCGCTGCTGGAGGCCACCGTCGAGGTGAATGGCGACGCGGCCTGCCGCGAGGTCGGCGCGGAGGGCTGGGACGCGCTGCGCGCAGAGGCCCACACCGGCCGCGCGGATGCGCCCCGGGTGGGACGCGACGTGGATGCGGAGGTCTCCCCCGCGCAGGTGGGCGGCGAGCCCCTGCGCTCGCTGGTCGACGAGGCGGCCGAGGGCATTCCCCACCTCGAGGCCGTGGCCCAGGCGGAGCTGGATTACCGCAGCGCCCGGGAGGTGGTGCTCACCGCCGTGGCGGAGGGCGACGCGCGGCTCAAGCCCGGGGCCCGCGTGGACGTGCGCGGGGTGGCCGCCGCCGTGGCGGGCCGCTATGTGCTCACCGCCGTCACCCATCGCGTGGACGCGCGGCACGGCTTCGTCTCCGAGCTGTCCTCCGAGCCTCCGCCCCGCCGCGTGCGCACGCGGGGCTCGGCGGTGACGCTGGGCGTGGTCAGCCGCGTGGACGACCCGGACGGCAAGGGCCGCGTGCGCGCCACGCTGCCCGCGTACGGCGGCGTGGAGACGGACTGGATGCAGGTGCTGGCGGCGGGCGGCGGCTCCGGCAAGGGGCTGATGCTGCTGCCGGACGTGGAGGACACGGTGCTGCTGGTGCTGGGCGGCGAGGACCCGGCGCGCGGCGTGGTGGTGGGCGGCCTCTACGGAGGGGACGGCCCTCCGGACGCGGGCGTGGAGGGCGGCTCGGTGCGGCGCTACACGCTGCTGACGCCGGGCGGGCACAAGCTGAGGCTGGACGACGAGGGCCGCACGCTGCGGCTCGAGGACGGCACGGGCAGCTACCTGGAGCTGACCCCGGACCGCGTGAGGCTGCACGCCAAGGTGGCGCTGGACCTGGAGGCGCCCGGCCAGGACGTGGTCATCCGCGGGCGCTCCATCGACTTCCGGAGAGGGTGAATGCGAGTCCTGACGGTGGATGCGCTGGTGGTGTGCGCCCACGAGCTGGGCCGGGTGGGAATCATCCACTCGCAGTCCCTGGTGACGGTGGAGGGCCGGCCCGTGCTGGTGCGCGCGGACCCGGAGGGCCGTCCCATCGGTGGGTGCCCCAACATCGGCCCCACCATCAAGCCCTGCACCTCCACGCTGGCGGTGCAGAAGGGGTACTCCACCTGGGTGACGGTGGAGGGCAAGGCCGTCGTCCTCGACTCGCTGCAGGGGCTGACGGACGGCACCCCGCCCGGCACGGTGAAGTACAAGGTCAACGCCCCCGGGCAGACGCTCGTGACGGAGGCTGCATGAGCGCCCCCCGCTATCGCACCTGGCGCTTCGTGCACCCTGACTTCGAGATGCTGGAGCACTCCGGGCTGCGCCTGGCCCCCACCGGCCGCGCGGAGATGGTGGAGGAGCACGCCGCCATCCGCCAGGCGGTGCTGCTGCTGCTCACCACCACGCCCGGCGAGCGCGTCATGCGCCCGGACTACGGCTGCGAGCTGCACCGGCTGCTCTTCGCCAACAACGACGACACCACCGCCGGCCTCGCCATCCACTACGTGCGCCGCGCGCTGGAGCGCTGGGAGCCGCGCATCCAGGTGCTCCACCTGGACGCCACGCGCAGCGCGGAAGACCCCTACCGGCTGGACGTCACGCTGGAGTACCGCGTGCGCGCCACCGGCCGCTCCGAGCGGCTGGCATATCCCTTCTCGCTCGCGGGAGGCCCGTCATGACGTCGCTCCCGACTCCCCGCCTGGATGACCGTGGCTTCGCGCAGCTCGTGGAGCAGGCCCGCGCCCGTATCCTGGCCTCGTGTCCGGACTGGACGGACCTGTCACCCCACGACCCGGGCATGGTGCTGGTGGAGGTGTTCTCCCACCTGACGGAGACGATGCTGTACCGCCTCAACCGGCTGCCGGAGAAGGCGTACGTGGAGTTCCTGCGCCTGCTGGGCGTGCGCCTCCAGCCGCCCGCCGCCGCCTCCGTCCGCCTGCGCTTCACGCTGGCGCGCCCCGCCGAGCGGCCGGTGGAGATTCCGCGCAGCACGCCCGTCACCCTCGCGCGTGCCGGTGCCGGCGCGGAGCCCGTGGTCTTCCACACCGCGGACTCGGTGGCGCTGGCGCCCGGGAGCACGGAGGTGGAGGTGCTCGCCTACCACTGCGAGCAGGTGGACGCGGAGCTGGTGGGGCAGGGCACCGGCCAGCCGGGCCTCACCGTGCAGGCGAAGCGGCCGCCCATCGTCGCGCCCACGGGGGACTCGCTGGACCTGGTGGTGGGCGTGGAGGCCGACCCCGACGAGCTGGACGCGCGCGCCCCGGCCCGCCGCCACGGGGGCCGCACGTACCGCGTCTGGCGCGAGGTGGACAACTTCGCGGCGCTGGCGCCGGACGAGCCCGCCTACCTCGTGGACCGGATGACGGGGGTGATTACCTTCGCGCCCTCGGCCCGCCTGGCGAGCGAGGCGGGGGAGCTGGGCGAGCCGCGCGCGCTGGCCGCGGTGCCGGGCGCGGGCCGCGAAATCCGGCTGTGGTACCGGCGCGGCGGCGGGGCCTCGGGCAACGTGGCCGCGGGCACGCTGGAGCTGCTCAAGGCGCCGATTGCGGGCGTGAAGGTCACCAACCCCCGGCCCGCCACGGGCGGCCGCCCCGCGGAGACGCTGGAGAACGCGCTGCTGCGCGGGCCGCAGGAGCTGCACTCGCTGCGCCGGGCCGTCACCGCCGGAGACTTCGAGCTCCTGGCGCTGCGCAGCTCCGGCGCGGTGGCCCGCGCGAAGGCCGTCACCCTGGCGCAGCTGTGGGCGCACGCGCCCGCGGGCACGGTGGAGGTGCTGCTGGTGCCGCACCTGCCACCGGACGTGCAGGGCGCCGCGGGCGAGGGCATCACCGACGCCACCCTGCGCGAGCACGAGACGGAGGATGCGCGCGCCCGCATCCATGCCGAGCTGGACGTGCGCCGGCCGCTGGGCACCGCGTGTCACGTGGAGTGGGCGCGCTACAAGACGGTGCGCGTGCAGGCGCGCGTGGTGGCTCACCGCGAGGAGGACACCGCCGCGCTGCGCACGCGCCTCGTCGAGCGGCTCCACCGCACCCTCACGCCGCTACCCTCGGCGCTGCAGCCGGAGGGCTGGCGCTTCGGCCAGGCGCTGCGGGCCTCGCACGTGTACGACGCGCTGCTGGCCGAGCCGGGCGTCAGCTACCTGGACCGGGTGCGCCTCATGGTGGACGAGGTGCCGCAGGAGGTGCGCACCCTGGCCGCGGATAATTTCCAGGCGGGGACCTTCTATGCCGGCGGTGGCGAGACGCTGTTCCGCACGGTGAACGACGCGGACGGCTGGGAGAAGGCGGGCCTCTTCCCGGGTGAGGACGTGGACGCCGTGGAGGCGCACCCGCAGCGGCCGGGCTACGTCGCGGTGTCGGCGCGGCTGGCGAGTGACGCGAAGCGCTCCCGCATCCACCTGTCCTACGACTGCGGTGAGACGTGGGAGCCCTTCACGCACACGCTGGACGCGGTGGAGGACATCGCCTGGGCCGAGCGCGAGGGCGTGCCGGTGCTGCTGCTGGCCACGCGCGTGGGCCTCTTCGAGCTGGTGGCCCGCGCCGGCGCCACGCCCATTCAAGTCCTGGTGGACCCGGCCAACCAGGACCTGGGCTTCTTCGCGGTGGCGGCGACGACGGACGTGCGCGGCGCGGTGAACGTCGCGGTGGCGGCCATGGGCACGCGCGGCGTCTTCCTCTCGGCGGGCGGTGGGCGCAGCGGCACCTTCCGTCCCATCGGCCCGCGCGGCGCGGACGTGCGCGTGCTGGAGGTGCAGCGCGACGGGCCGCGGTCCTTCCTGTGGGCAGGGCTCGCCGCCGCCAGTGGCGCGGACCCCGGCAAGGGCTGCCTGTGCTGGGAGCTGATGGGGACGGCGGACCCGCCGGACGGGTGGCGGCCCTTCGACAAGGGCTGGGATGGCGGCAGCTGCCTCACCCTGGCCTTCAGCGGCTCCACCGTGTACGCGGGCAGCCACCGCGTGGGCGTGCTGTGGCTGGACTCCAGCCGCCCGGGGGTGACGTGGCGCAAGCCGGACGTGGGCTGCGGCCTGCCCCTGCGCGAGGCCGAGCGCCTCTTCCAGCCCGTGGCCGCGCTGGCCACGCCGCCCGGGGGCTCGCCGCTGCTCGCGGGCGGCCCGGATGGGGTCTTCCGCAAGGTCGTGGGCGGTGAGCGCTACGAGCCCGTGTCCACGCGCGAGTTCACCGAGAAGGTGACGCTGCCGCCCACCTGGCTCCTCTGCTCCGGCGCCCACGTGCTGGAGGTGGTGACGGACCATGCGGAGCCCTGACATCCAGCGCCTCCTCCCCGGCGTCTTCCAGCGCACCTCCCTGCCGGGCTCTCCGCTGGCCGCGCTGCTGGAGGTGATGGAGGCGCTGCACGCGCCCAGCGAGGCGGTGCTCGCGCGGCTGGAGGCGCACTTCGACCCGCGCCGCGCGCCGGACCGCTTCGTGCCCTTCCTGGCCCGCTGGGTGGGCATGGACCTGCCGGTGACGACGGGCCTGGGCCGCCTGCGCGAGCTGGTGGCCGCGGCGGTGGAGATTTCGCGGTGGCGCGGCACGGCGCGGGGCCTGCGCCTGTTCCTCACCACCGCCACCGGGCGCACGGACTTCGGGGTGGACGAGCTGGTGCCGGGGCCGGACGGCCGCCCGCGCCCCTTCCACGTGCGGGTGCGCGCGCCCGCGGAGGTGGCCAGCCACCGGCTGCTGCTGGAGCGCATCATCGAGCGGGAGAAGCCCGCCTACGTCACGTACGAGCTGCAATTCACGCAGTCCTCCAAGGGAGGGGGTTGATGCCACGCGCCTTCGACATCACCGCCGTGACGGACTCCATCCGTCTGGACGCGTCGGGCCGGGGGGAGATGGCCTTCACGGTGTCCAACGCCCTGCGCGCCGCCGTGCGCGCGCGCGTCTCGGTGGTGCCCGGCCCTGGCGCGAAGGCCGAGTGGTTCACCCTCCAGGGCGGTGAGGAGCGGGACTTCGCTCCAGACGGCACGCAGCAGCTGACCGTGCAGGTGCGCACGCCTCCGGGGACGCCGCCGGGCCGCCTCTCCTTCCACCTGCTCGTGGTGGACGTGACGGACCCGGACGAGCGCTATGCCGAGGGTCCTTCCACGGGCTTCGAGGTGGTGGCCACGCCGCCCCCGAAGAAGGCCATTCCCTGGCTGTGGCTCGCGCTGGCCGCGGGCATCGTCCTCATCCTGGGGACGGTGATTGGCATCGTCGCCTCGCGCGGCGAAGAGAGGCCGGCGCTGAACGAGCCCTGCCCGGAGGGCACCTGTGACAAGGGGCTGGCCTGCACGGCGGCGGACGGGGGCGTGTGCCTGGTGGCGGAGGGGCAGCCCTGCGACGGAGGGGCGGTGTGCCTCACCGGCTTCTGCGGCCAGAAGGGGCAGTGCGAGCTGGCGCTGGGACAGAACTGCACGAGCGACGCGAGCTGCCCGGGGCCGCTGAAGTGTGCGGCCGTGCCCGGCTCACAGCTCTGCCTGCTCAGGCCCAAGGAGGCCTGTGGGAGCGACCGCGACTGCGCCAGCTTCTTCTGCCGGCCGGACGGCCGGTGCAACCGCGACGACGGGCGCTGTGACTCCGACGAGGAGTGCCGCGCGCCCTCGCGGTGCGGCCCCACCCGGCTGTGCCAGCTCCCCGACAAGGAGCCGTGCACGACGAACGAGGTCTGCCTGTCCGGCTTCTGTGACGAGCGATGCAAGCCCGCGCCCGTGCCGGCCCGGTGTCCCGCGCCCTGCCCGGCCTTCAGCACCTGTATCTCCGGCCGGTGCGTCATCGTCAGGGACCACCGCATCAACCAGGACGTGCTGATGGGCTCACCGCAACGGCTGGAGTCCGTCAAGGAGCTGCAGCTCGAACAGAACCTCGAGTTCCAGAGACGGATTCCCTAGGCGGCACCGCGAGCCATGCCCGAGCTGAAGCCCATCCACGCCGTGCTCATCCTCGCCATCATCGCGATTGTCGCGCTGTACGTGCTCGGCGTGGGGTTCGGCGCCACCAGTGAGCCGCCGGACCGGGTGAAGCCCATGGAGACGGCGCAGCAGCTGCGGGCGCGCTTCCTCAAGCCCCGCCCGGTGACGGCGAAAGAGCTGGCCACGAATTGCATCTTCTCGAATGGCGTCCTCACGGTGCAGCGCGGCGCCTCGTGCCAGGTGGACGTGAAGGCGTCCGACACGCGGGTGCGCTCCCTGGAGCTCGCCTTCCCGTCCGGGACTGTCGTGAAGGTGGAGGTCGAGCCCCGCGCGAAGCGCTCGGTGCCGGCCACCTTCGACCCGCTCAAGGAATCCCGGAAGCTGGACGTCACCGAGGAGGGCGCCGACCTCGAGGTGACGTGCCTGATGAGCACGCAGACCCAGGCGTGCGCGCTGCGGCTGCTGCCCCAGGAGTCCTGAGGCAGCAGCCTGCTCACGGCCACTCCAGCGCTGCCCGTGACGCCCGCTACTGGCAGGCGAGCCCTGGCAGGCCCCGGTACGCGCCCTGCGCCGTCCAGCGCGTGTAGGGCGTGCCGCAGGGCCCCGCGTACGGGTCATCCGTGCCGTAGCCGGGGACCCAGTACTCGAAGTGCAGGTGCGGCCCCGTGGAGGCGCCGGACGAGCCCACCCGCGCAATCCAGTTGCCGCAGGAGAGGGTGGTGCCGCGCGCGAACTGCTGCGTATAGGCCTTCAGGTGCCAGTACCAGGTCTGGGTGTTATCCGGGTGCCGCATGATGATGTAGTTGGCCGTGTAGAGGCCGCAGGCGGCGTACGGGTTGGCCTGGTTCCAGTAGTTGCACCGGTCGAAGTACCCATCCACCGCGGCCTCGACGTAGCCCCGGGCGGCGTTCATGGCCCAGACGCCGTAGTCCATCTTGCTGAACCCGCCCACCAGGGCGTAGTCCGTGCCCGTGTGGCCGCTGTAGCGCACGCCGCCACAGGCGTAGTCCCGGCCGCCGTAGTCCTTGTACGCGCTCACGGTGCAGCCACCGTTGCCGCACTGGTCCGCGAGCTGCGAGACGGGGGAGCGGAACATCGTCTGCGCCGGGGACACCGCCGGGAGGGCCAGCATCGCGAAGGCCAGCGTCACCGTGAGCTGCTGCATCGTCGCGCGCATCACTTCCCACCTCCCAGGTCCGGCGCGGCCTCGCCCGTGCGCACGTTGAGCTTCCAGAACTCGCCGCCGCCCGCGTTGTAGCGGAGCACGTCGTCACCCACCCACTCCATGTGGTGGCTGGAGACGGGCGGGGGCACGAAGCCCTTGGGCGGGCCTCCGAACAACATCCAGTTCTCCAGCCCCACGTTGGTGAGCTGCCTGGGCGCCGCGCCGTCCACGTCCGTCACGTAGAACGAGGCCACGCTGGTGCGGCCGGACACGAAGACCACCGTGCGGCCATCCGGGGAGATGCTGGGCGTCGCATCCACGCCGGGCCCATCCGCCAGGATTCTCACGCGGCCCTTCAGGTCGATGATGCCCACGGACGTCTCGTGCGCGCGGTCCTCCGCCATCTTCAGCGTGGCCACCAGCGCGTCGCCCTTCGCCGTCGGGAACAGGTCTCCCCCGACGCCCTCGGCCAGCAGCCGCTCGCGGCCGTTGGGCTCGCGCAGCCGCAGCCGGCCTTCACCGTCCAGCAGCGCCACGTCCGGCCCCACCGAGCGGGCCTCGCGGTACTTGAACTCCCGGTCCACCACACGCACCGCGCCCGTCGCCTCGTCGTACTGGACGATGGCCAGCAGCGGCAGCTCGTCCGTGCCGAGCGCCTCCGCGGGAATCTCGGCGACGACACCCGCCAGCATTCCCTTTCCCTGGCCGAAGAGGTGGACGAACCGGGCCTTGGGCCCGAACTCCTTCGCAACGGCGGGAACCAGGCTCCCTCGCGCCTTGGAGATACGGCGCAGGTCCGACGGGTTCATCCGCTCCGTCGCCGTCGCGCTCGAGGCTACAAGCGACAGCGCTGCGATGGTCAGAATGGATTTTTTCATGGGCTCCAGGGGCAGGGGGATTCCACGGTGCGTTGTGGAGCCTGGATTTTCTTGGAGCCTGTGAATGAGTTGCTTCGAAACCTGAGAATCCTGTCTTGGTGGAAATTTACCCTAAACGTGTTTCCCAGCTCGGGACTGCCATTTCGGAAATGAAAAAGTCACCAGCAGGCGATACCCGCCCACTGGTGACTCGAATCAGCTCACGCCTGGTTACTCAGCCAGGATGATGCCGCTGCAAGCGCGAGACGGACCGCCACGAACCTTGGTCTTGATCTTCATGGTGACTCTCCTCGTGAGGGATGCGTTGGCACCAGGGCAGCGGCTGGAATCCTTCCATCCGTGCCTGGAGTGAATCATTGAAAGGCAGACAGTCGCTTCGCGTCAGAGCCGGGCCGTACCGAAGCCGGCACCGGACCTCGACTCGAGCCCGTCTCAGGCCTCCAGGATGACGCCGCTGCTGCAGCCGCGAGCCGGACCGCCACGAACCTTGGTCTTGATCTTCATGATGTCACTCCTCGTGAGAGATACGTGGGCACCAGATGGCGCATGCGAACAACCCCATACGCACCTGGAGCCAATGCTTAAAGAGCAGGCAGACACTTCGAGTCAAGCCGTGAAGCAGCATTTGACGTTGTTTCCGGGGCTCCCAGGTTGTGACGCAAGATGGCAAAGACAGACGTGTTACGTCATGCCGCTGCCACACGCTTGAGGCGCAGCACCTTGATGATGGACACCAGGGCGCCGACGAGCAGCAGCACGGCCCAGACGAGGCCGAGGATGGAGACGATGATGGCGCCTACCGCGTCGGTGATGCTCACGAGGATGCCCGGCACCAATCCGTGGAGGAAGGACACCACGGCGTTGGCCAGCAGCGACGTGAGGTAGAGCAGCACCAGCCCCTTGTTCTGCAGGAAACGCTGGTGTGCGAGGACGAGGCACACGCCCGCCACCAGCTTGAAGGTCATCAGCAGTCCCAGCGTGCCGGCCGCGCCGCCCCGGTTGAAGAAGCCCCACAGCGCCAGGTAGACGATGGTGCCGAAGGGCACGGAGGCGACCAGCGTCACCATGGTGAGCAGCAGGCCGATGGCCGCCAGCAGCAGGGCGATGCCGGTCATCAGCGCGACGATGGCGCCAATCAGCGTGGCCAGGCCCTGCACGCGCCCGTGCACGCGCTCGGGGATGAGGAGGCTGGCGCCCATCAGGCCCAGCGTGAGCAGCAGCAGCGCGTCCACCAGCGCCAGGTAGGGGATGCCCAGGCCCGGCGAGGGCGGGTTCTCCTTCTGCGTCTTGAGCACGTCGTCCATCTTCACGCCCTCGCCCTCGCACAGGGACGCATGCAGGGGCCGGCAGTCCTCGGGAAGGCCCGGGGGCGCCTGTGTGCAGGGCTTCGCGCCCTTCAGCGCCGAGCAGTCCGGAGGCCGCTGCGGCAGGAGCACCGGCGAGCCGACCTCCACGAGCACGCAGAGCGCCAGCAGCACCAGCGCCGCGATGAAGAATGGCTTGCGCAAGCGGTCCATGGCGCGTCCCCCCGGTGCGCGCGTCGACGCCACGCGCGCGGCCAGGATAGCCACGGCGCACGCGGGTGCCGGGACGAGACGTCACCGGCTGTCCGGGGGCGCACGGCGACTGCTCCCGGAGGGCAGGACTCCGCCTGTATGCTGCGCGAGGAATGTCCGAACGCACACGACCCAGGGGGGGCGGCCCGGTGGAGGGCCAGTCGACTCTGGAGGATTTGCGCCGGCAGCTGGAAGGGCGGCTCGAGCTGCTCGAGGCGATGCTCCCGCGCTACCGGTCGCTGTCCGACGCGCTGAAGGGACGCCGCTGGCAGCGCAGGCTCCGGGAGCGGGCGTCGTTCGTGGAGGAGGTGCTGGCGCGCGACGCCGCCTGCCTGGAGGCGATGGAGCGCGCGACGCGGCGCGCGGAGCTGGAGTCGTGGCCGAAGGACTCCCCCGTGCTGAAGACCGTGCAGCAGGTGCGCAAGTGCCGCGAGGTGCTGGAGGCCCGGGTGCACGAGCGGCTGGCCTCCCTGACAGTCGTGTCCGGCGCCGCCTCACTGGAGCTGGAGCTGCGCCAGCTGGAGGCGCTCGTCCGCACGCCGGTGTCCTTCGCGCTGGAGCCGGGGGAGTCCTTCTCCCAGCTGGTGGGGTACTCGGGAAGGACGCTGCAGACGCTGCTGGGCATCGCCGTTCCCCTGGTCGCCGTGGGCCTGCCCATCGCGCTGCTGGTGAGCACCTTGACGCTGGGCCTCACGCTGGGACTGGCGGGTCCGCTGTTCCTGGGCTTGATGCTGGCGGTGGTGGGACTGGTGGCGGCGCTGGTCGGCCTGCGTCCCGGTGCCCTCTGGCTCACTCCCGCGCGGCTGGTGTGGCTGCCGTCCTCGGGCGAGCCCGTCGCCGTGCGCCTGGACGCCCTTCCCGAAGGCGGCGTGCGCTTCGTGCGTGGCCGCCGAGGACTCCGGGTGGAGGGAGACCGGTCCGTCCACCTGCCCTGGCTCGGGTGGAAGCGAGCGGCGCGGCTGCGCGTATGGCTGGAGATGCTCCGCCACCCGAAGCTGCGGGAGCGGAGCGCGCTCGTGGCGGAGCCGGTGGAGTGGGTGTGCTTCCCGGCACTCCACCGCCGCGAAGACGGGACGTGGTTCGAGGGCCAAGCCGTGCTGTCGCGGCGCATGCTCTACTTCCTCCCGGGTCCGGAGGCAGGCGCGGCGCTGTTGCGGTCGGCCACGGGGAAGGAGCTCGACTCGCGGGTCTCCCTCCCGTGGGTGCTGGACATGCTGCGCTGGCAGCCCGAGTCCGACGTCGACGTGTACCTCCTGCGCGCGGTGAAGGCCTCGCGCGGCGCGGCCTGGCCCGCGGGGCTGGCACGGCTTTCCCAGGAGACCTTCCTGGCGCACGAGCTCCATATCTCCTACGGACGCGAGGTCCTCACCGGCAGGGTGGGGTGGGGTGACGTGGCCGCGGCCGAGCGCATCCTCGCCTCGTGGCGCTGATTCATGCCGCGGAAGAGTCCTGCGGCATCCCGGGAGGTTCCAGGCGCTCCCGGAGCCAGGGCATGCAGGAACGTGGCGAGCGCCATGGCCTCCAGCGCGCTGCGTGCCACGGAGTCTGGCAGGCGTCTGCCGAGAGCAGTGTCCTCGTCCCGGCAGGGCCGCATCGAAGAACGCGACGGGGTCTGGCGTGCATCGAGCGCTCGAACGCCGCGTCATCGTGAGCTGCTGCCAGGGCCTCTCCAGCCGTCAGGGCTTCGGACCGCGCCGTTCCCGCGCCTGCAGGTGAAGCACTCAACACGCGCAGCCCTGGGTCTTCACCTGCGGTAGTGGCCGGAGTACCGCCCTCCACCATGGCGTGGGGGCGCTCCGTTTCCTCGGGTGGAGCGCCTGGCGGATGCGCCGCCGCGTCATCAGCCATTGCCGCCGTCGCGTCACAGTCGGACGCATCATCCGAGGCCTTCTCGCCTTCTGGAGGCAGATTCGCCTTCGCGCCAGCATCCATTGTCGCCGCTGGTTCGCTGTCGGGTGTTTCTTCCGAGGCCTCACTTCCGTCTGGAGGCGGCATCCCGCCGGGGCCTCGGGGCGTTGACTCTTCCCTCGGGCCCAGCGCCCGCCAGAGCGCCTCCGCCGACGCGAGCACGTCCTCCTCCGTCACTGCGCCTTCCCACCTCGCCGCCACCCGCCCCAGCTCCGCCAGCGCGCCCCACACCAGGCACGTCCTCGCCATCGCGGAACCGGGCTGCAGTACTCCATCGCGCTCGCCCTGGCTGACAACCTCCCGGACCAGGTCTCGCACCCGCCCGCGTCGCTCGTCGTCAGGCCCCTGCTCAGGACGGGCGTGCAGGAAGACGAAGCTGAAGACTCCAGGCATCCGCAACGCGTAGTGGGCCAGCAGCCGCCACAGGGCGAAGAAGCCCTCGCGGAAGCCCGCGCCCTCGTCCGTGCTGGCCATTTGAAACTCGTAGCGCGCATACCGGAACAGCTCGTCGTCGGAGAAGTCCCGAATGGCCAGCGCGCAGCCGCGCTTGCTGCCATAGCGCCGGCACAGCGAGCCCACCGACATGCGCATCACCCGCGCCAGCTCCGCGGCCGGGGTGTTGTCGTAGCCCCGCTGCGCCATCACCGCCGCCGCCTCCTCCATCCGCGTGGCCACGAACTGCTGGTACAGCTCCATCATCTGCCCACCCCCTGCCGGACCGACCCGCCCGTGGAAGGAACGTTCCTTCCGCCAGCACCTTCCTACCGGGTGGGGCTGACATCCCGACGGCTGACGACCAGGCAGGTCCGCTCAGGCCCACGGCTCGCGAGAGGCCGGAACGCCCGCGAGGGTTCAGCCAATGCGGGCTCCCTCCAGGTCTTGAGCCAGTCTTCCCGGGAGCCTGCTCATGGAATGTCTCGGACGGCCCGAGGCGTGCGGCGCTGGCACGGCATGGCCGCACGGGGGCTGCCCTTCTCGCGCTGGGGGTTGGAAGAACACTCATTCCACGAGGGCGCGCTCCCGCCACCCTGTCAGGCAGGAGTCATCCGCGTCTTGGATGGGTCGCCCGGCGACAGTGCCCGCTACGGCAGCGCGAAGCGGTACAGCGTGGTGGTGCCGCTCACCTCGTTGCCCACGACGAGCAGCGGGTGGCCGCCGGGGCTCTGGTCGGCGGGGATGAACAGCAGCCCCTCCGGGCCCAGGTCTCCTACCGCGCCGTCACCCAGCACGCTGTCCTCCGCGTCGGCGACACTGAAGTCGCGGTTGTTGAGGTACTGGACGAAGCGTGCGTGCCGCGGGTCCGTCACCTCGTAGACCATGATGCCGCCGATGCGCTCCAGGCCGATGAAGGCGAAGGTGCGCTCGCCCAGCTTCCCCACCGTCACGCCCTCGGGCTCCGGGCCCTTGTCGTCGCTGCGCCCGTCGAAGTTGTTCTCGGTGTTGTTGGCGTTGAAGTTCGCCGGGTATGCGGCGGCGGTGAGCTGCTCGAACTCGTCCCCGCTGTCGAAGACGAGGGTGCCGCTGGTGCTCCAGATGGAGAAGGAGCGCCCGCCGAAGGCGCGCAGCTGCTCGTAGGCACCGTCCCGGTCCAGGTCCCCGCCCGCTCGGGTGACATTGAGCCGGCCGAGCACCGCCACGTCCTTCAGACTGTCGGTCAGTGGCGCCTCCAGCGTCAGCGCGCCGGCGCGCACCACCTCGTTGCCGCCGCTGTACTCGCGGATGTCTCCCTCGTTGGCGGTGACGAGGTACGTCTGCCCTGCCACGGTGAAGGGAGCGATGGCGTCCGGCTGGTACATGCCGGCCACCGGCCAGCTGCTGATGGCGGAGCGGCCTCGCGTGCCGGTGGGAATCACCGCGTCGCGGTCGCTCGGGTCCAGGCCGTGGCCCAGGAAGGAGTAGTGCTTGAGGCCCAGCGGCAGCAGCTGCGTCACCGTGGCCGTGGCCAGGTCCATCACCGCCACGAGGTTGGCCTCCTGGCACGTCACCCATGCCGTCTTCGAGTCCGGCGACACGGCGATGTACTCCGGCTCCAGGTCCTTCGCGACGCTTGGCGCCGCGCCGAACAGCGTCAGGTGCGCGCCCAGCGCGAGCAGCCGGGACTGCAGACCGTTGAAGGCGGTGAAGCCCGCGGTGGCCACCGCCGGCTGTCCCGGGCCGACGCCCGCCGCGAGGTCGATGATGCTGATGCTCCCCTCCGGGTCGTTCGTATAGGTGTCGTTCGGCTCGCCCTCGTTGGCGACCAGCACGTAGCGGCCGTCCGGCGAGAAGGTGAGCATGTCCGGCAGCGCGCCCACCTGCACGGCGTTGACGAACGCGCCGCTGAGGGCGTCATAGAAGGCCACCGCGCCGGGGGCCTGCTTGTCGGAGGACTCCACGGCGATGGCCACGGTGTTGCCGTGCACCGTGACACTGTTGGCCGCGCCTGCGACGAAGCCCGGGAGCAGCGTGGGCAGGTCCGTGCGCAGGTTGAAGGCGAACGTGGAGGACGTCACCTTCGCCGGTGCCGCCGGATTCGTGACGTCCAGCACGTCCAGCGTGCCCGCCAGGGCATTCACCACGAACAGGCGCCGCGAGGGCGCGTGGTACGCGACAATCTCCGCCGCGCCCTCGTCGAAGGCCCGGCTGCGGTACGTGCCCAGCACCGTCAGCTTCGGGTCCGGAGGAATCGCGGGCTCACCGCGCGGCCCCTGCTCGCCACGAGGGCCCTGCTCGCCCGCGGGTCCCTGCTCCCCCTGCGGTCCCTGCTCGCCTGTGGGCCCCTGCTCGCCTGTGGGCCCCTGCTCCCCGCGAGGACCCTGCTCGCCTGTGGGCCCCTGCTCCCCGCGAGGACCCTGCTCACCCTGCTCACCCTGCTCGCCAGCGGGGCCCCGCTCGCCCCGAGGCCCCTGGGCTCCCGCCGGGCCGGTGGGCCCCGCCGGGCCCTGCTCACCCTGGCAGCCGGTGCCCAGCGCGGCCGAGGCCATCCAGGCCATCAGCGTGCCGGTGCGCAAGGACGTCTTGAAAGTGTTCCGTGGCTTCATCGCGGCTGTCCCCTCCAAAGGTGGTTCGGGGACGGCGGCGTAGCAGGCGCGAGCGGAGCTGCTGCAACGAGGCCGTCACGGGCGCGTGAAGTCGTGACGGCCGGGCCTTCAGTCCATGAGGATGAGCTCCACGAGCAGGTCCTCGTCGGCGTCTTCCTGAACGGCCGCGTCGGCGTCGTCCACGTCGTAGCCGCGGACCGACAGTCCCGTGGGCACCGCCTGTCCCAGACACGGCACCATCCGGGGCGAGGCGCCCACGCCGTCGCCGTCCTCGTCCGGGTAGAGCACGGCCCAGCGGAAGCGGGTGGTGTCCGTGTCGTCGCAGTCGTTGCCCGCCGCCACCGTCCGGTAGGGCGCCGGCAGCGCGGCGCCGGTACACACCGTGCCGGACTCGGGCCGGGTGTGGCCGTCCGTGTCGCGGTCCACGTGGAAGTAGGAGCGCACCTGCCAGCGGGTGGCGTCCTGGGGCTCGCAGTCCGTGCCGGTGGTCGACCAGGGCGCGCGCACCGCGCCGTCCGTGCACCGCAGCGTCACGGTCCCCGCACCCACTCCGTCCCCATCCGTATCCTCATACGCCTGGAGGTACGTGTGCAGGGTGGGGGTGGAGTCGTCACAGTCCACGCCGTTGGGCGTGGTGGCGTAACCGGCCGGGAGCGCCGCGCCCGAGCACACGCTGCCCGCCTGGGCCACGGTGAAGGTGTCCCCGTCCACGTCCCGGTGCGCATAGGGCAGGGTCTGCCAGAGGGTGGCGTCCGACACGGCGCAGTCCGTGCCGGTGAGGGCATAGCCCGTGGGGCGCTCGGTGTCCGCGCACAGCGTCTCCTGGTCCCCCGCGCCCACGCCGTCCCCGTCCGAGTCCGGGTACACGCTCCAGCTCACCAGGACGTCCGGGTTCCCGTCGTCGCAGTCGTTGCCGAGCGGCCAGGAGGAGTAGCCCGAGGGGCGCGCCGCGCCAGCGCACAGCACGCCGCGCTCCGGAATGGTGGCGCCGTCTCCATCCCCGTCCCGGTGCTCGTACGAGTGCCACTGCCAGCGCGCGGGCGACTCGGCGTCGCAGTCCTCGTCCTCCCAGGCGAAGCCCGGGTCTGGCGCCGCGCCCACGCAGCGAGCCACCGCCGCGCCGACGCCGAAGCCATCCCCATCCTCGTCCGCGTAGACGTCACGCATCACCCACCGCGCGCGGTCCGCGTCGTCGCAGTCGAGGCCGCTCGCCAGCGTGGTGTAGCCGGCCGGCAGCGTGGTGACGCACAGCGTGCCCCGCTCGTGGACGGTGTGCCCGTCCGCGTCCGCGTCCCGGTACGTGTAGGCCAGGGGCACCGCGCGGCGGAAGTCGTCGGGCGCGCAGTCGCCCTCGAGCGCGGCATAGCCAGGCGGAGGCCGTGCGCCCGCGCAGTAGGGCACGCTCGCGCCGCTGCCCCGGCCATCCCCGTCCGAGTCGAGCCACGCCAGCGTGGACTGCTGGAGGCGCGCATCCGAGTCGTCGCAGTCCGGCGGGCCGGGCTGGGCGTGGTAGTCCACCAGCGTGTCGCCCACGCAGCCCGTCACGGGCCCTGGTGCCGTCGCGCCGTCCCCGTCCAGGTCGGCGTAGAGCCCCTCTACCTGGCGCCACCGCGTGGCGCTGGAGTCATCGCAGTCACCGCCGACCGCCACCCAGTCAGCGGGCAGCGCCTCCCCGGAGCACAGGGGCCGCGCGCTGCCGGCGCCCACGCCGTCGCCGTCACCGTCACGGAAGCCGGGCAGGTTCCGCCAGCGCTCCGCGGTGTGCGGCGCGCAGTCCACGGCATCCGCCACGCCGTCCCGGTCCGAGTCCACGCCCGCATCCGTGCCGTCACTCCCGCCGCACGCGGCCTGCAGTCCCACCAGGGCCAGCGCCAATGCCAGCCAGCTGCTTCGCATCGTGCCCATGAGAGGAATCCGTTTCCCCGCCCGCCGTGTGGGAGGCGCCTAGCGGCGCGTCAGCCGGCAGGTGGAGGAGGAGCCGTTGGTCAGCTGCACCATCTCGAAGAGGTAGGCCCCCGGCTTGTTCATTGTGAGCAGGGCGAAGCGCTCACAGCGCGCGAAGTACAGCGAGTTCTCCGGGCTCGAGACGTTCTGGATGAAGGTGAAGGTGCGGGGCGTGCCCTCCCCCTGGAGGATGCCGGTGACCTCAATCCGGATGGTGTCGACGACCTTGATGCCGTCCACCGTCTCGAAGATGTAGGGCAGGCCCCGCTGCGGCGTCTCCGCCAGCGCAGCAGGGGCCAGCACTAGGGACACGGCCAGCAGGGCGGTGCGGAGGGCTCGGTTCTTCAACATCTCGGAACTCCTCGGATGGGGGAGGGCGGGCCGGTGTCCGGCAGTCGCCGCTCCGTATACGGAGTGAGCCCATTTTCCTGACCTTTTCCCGCCACCGGGCGCTTCGCCTTGTCACGGTGCGTCGGCTGCAATACGCCTTGAGGCATGACCACCGCCGCGCTCCCCGCAGACTTCCTCCGGGCCATCTCCGAGGGCTTCCCCGCCGACTTCCTCACCCGGGAGCCGGGGGAGTTGCAGGAGTACGGCCGGGACTGGACGCGCGTGTACGCGCCCGCCCCCAGCGCGGTGGCGCTCCCCCGGAGCACGGAGGAGGTGGCCCGGCTGATGGCGCTGTGCCACCAGCACCGCGTGGCCGTGGTGCCCTCCGGCGGCCGCACGGGCCTGGCGGGTGGCGCGGTGGCGGCCCGGGGCGAGGTGGTGCTGTCGCTCCAGCGCATGGCGCGAATGGGCCCGGTGGACCTGCTCGGCAACACGGTGCGCGTGCAGGCGGGCGCGGTGACGGAGGCCGTGCACCACCACTGTGCCGGGCATGGCCTCACGTGGCCGGTGGACTTCGCGTCCAAGGGCTCCAGCACGGTGGGCGGCAACATCGCCACCAACGCGGGCGGGGTGAAGGTCATCCGCTACGGCCTCACCCGCCAGTGGGTGCTGGGCCTCCAGGTGGTGACGGCCCAGGGGCAGGTGCTGGAGCTCAACGGCGCGCTGGAGAAGAACAACACCGGCACGGACCTGCGGCAGCTCTTCATCGGCAGCGAGGGCACCCTGGGCGTCATCACCGAGGCCACCCTCAAGCTCACCCAGCTGCCGGGGAAGCAGGACGTGTTCCTCTTCGCGGTGCCGGACGTGGCCGCCGTGCTGCGGCTGTTCCGGGACGCGCGCCAGCAGACGGCCTTCGGCATCTCCGCCTACGAGTTCTTCACCGACAGGTGCCTGGCGCGCCTGCAGCGCCACCGCAAGGTGCGCTCACCCTTCGAAGTGTCCAGCGGCTGCTACGTGCTGCTGGAGGCAGAAGCCCGCGACGCGGCGGCGGTGGAGGCGTGGCTGGGCTCGCTCTTCGAGCGCGGGCTGGTGACGGACGGCACCCAGGCCCAGGGCGCGGCCCAGGCCGCGGAGCTGTGGACGCTGCGCGAGGGCATCAGCGAGAGCCTGTCCGCCACCGGCCTGCCCCACAAGAACGACATCTCCCTGCCGGTGGCCGCGCTGGAGGGCTTCTGCGCGGAGCTGGAGTCCGTCTTCGCCGCGCGCTACCCGGGCTGGGAAATCTGCCTCTTCGGCCACATCGGCGACGGCAACCTGCACGTCAACATCATGAAGCCGGACGCCATGGAGAAGGCGGAGTTCCTCGCCCGCACGAAGCAGGCGGACCCCACCATGTTCGAGCTGGTGAAGAAGCACGGCGGCAGCATCTCCGCCGAGCACGGCATCGGCCTCTTGAAGAAGGACTACCTCGGCTACTCGCGCTCGCCGGAGGAGCTGGAGCTCTTGCGCGTGCTCAAGCGCGCGCTGGACCCCCAGGGCATCCTCAACCCCGGGAAGGTCGTCGACGCGTGAGCGAAGCCGCGCCCGTCAGGAGACGATGCGCGTCTTGATGTCCGTGTGCAGCCCCGCGATGCCGTCGCAGACGGGGCGGGACACGTCCTGGTCCAGGTCCATCACCAGGTAGCCGATGTTGGCGTCGGTGCTGAGCACCTGGGCGTGGATGTTGGCGTTCAGGTCCGAGACAATCTTGTTGATGTCGCGCAGCACGCCCGGGATGTTGCGGTGCACGTTGAGGATGCGGTGCGTGCCGGGGATGAGCGGCGCCTCGATTTGCGGGAAGTTGACCGCGCCCGTGGTGGCGCCCGCCTTGAAGTACTTCAGCAGGCTGGTGGCCACCTCCTTGCCGATGGCCGCCTGGGCCTCTTCCGTGGAGCCGCCGATGTGCGGGGTGAGCACCACGTTGGGCAGGCCCTGCAGCTCCGTGACGAAGCCGTCCGAGTTGGTCTCCGGCTCCTCCGGGTAGACGTCCACCGCGGCGCCGCCCAGGTGCTTGGAGCGCAGCGCCCGCGCCAGTGCGGGGATGTCCACCACCGTGCCGCGGCTGGCGTTGATGAGGCACGCGCCCTTCTTCATCCGCGCCAGCTGGTCCGCGCCAATCATCAGCTGCGTGGACGGCGTGGCCGGCACGTGCAGCGTGACGAAGTCCGACGTGGCCAGCAGCTCGTCCAGCGTGGCCGCCGACTGCGCGTTGCCCAGCGGCAGCTTGGTCATCACGTCGTAGTACTGCACCCGCATGCCCAGCGACTCGGACAGCACGCCCAGCTGCGAGCCGATGTGGCCATAGCCGATGATGCCCAGCGTCTTGCCGCGCACCTCGCGGCTGCCGGTGGCCACCTTGCGCCACTGGCCCGCGTGCACCTCGCGGCTGCGGTCGAAGAGCTGGCGCGTCAGCACGACGACCTCCGCCAGCACCATCTCCGCCACGCTGCGCGTGTTGCTGAAGGGCGCGTTGAAAACGGGGATGCCGTGCGTGTTGGCGGCCGCCAGCTCCACCTGGTTGGTGCCGATGCAGAAGGCGCCGATGGCCAGCAGCTCCTCCGCGTGCACCAGCGCGGCCCCCGGCACCGTCGTCTTGCTGCGGATGCCCAGGAGGTGCACGCCTCTCAGCTTCTCGGCCAGTTCCTCCGGCTTGAGGGCGGAGCTCGTGCGCTCCACCTGGAAGCCCTCGGCGGCCAGCATCTCCTCCGCGGACGGGTGGATGTTCTCCAGCAGCAGGGCCCGGAAGGGGCCCTCGTTGGTGATGGGACGCGTGGGCGAAGGCGGGAACCGGGCAGTGCTCATGTCGCTGTGCGTTAGACCTCGGCTCCAGGCCTGTCAAGAGTGGGGTGAGGGAGCCGCCGCCCGGGTGGCAGCGGCAGGGTGAAGGTGAACGTGCTGCCGGCCCCCGTGGTGCTCTCCACCCAGAGCTGGCCGCCGTGGGCCTCCACCAGGCCCCGGGCGATATAGAGGCCCAGGCCGCTGCCCTGGCGCATGGTGGCGCGGGACTGCCAGTGGCGCTGGAAGACGCGGGGCTGCTCGTCCGGGGGGATGCCGGGGCCGGTGTCCCGCACGGCCACGCGCACCTCCTCCGTGCCGCCCGCGGTCTCCACCGTCACGGTGCCTCCGGCCGGGGTGAACTTCAGGGCGTTGCCCAGCAGGTTGGCGAGCACCTGGAGGATGCGCTCGCGGTCGCACTGGGCCATCAGCCCCGGCTCCAGGCGCTGCTCCAGCCGGAGGTTCTTCCGGGTGAACTG
Source organism: Pyxidicoccus xibeiensis (assembly GCF_024198175.1). Classification (NCBI taxonomy): domain Bacteria; kingdom Pseudomonadati; phylum Myxococcota; class Myxococcia; order Myxococcales; family Myxococcaceae; genus Pyxidicoccus; species Pyxidicoccus xibeiensis. The sequence goes on along the minus strand of NZ_JAJVKV010000007.1, from coordinate 339,727 downwards.
GGGCTCGATGAGGGCCAGGGCCTCGCCCACGACTTCGCCCACCGGCTCCGGCCGGGGCATCACCGCCAGCGGCTGGCCCGCGTCCAGCCGGGCCGCATCCAGCAGGTTGGTGATGAGGCCCAGCATGTGGAGCGCGGCCCGGTCCATGGCCGCCACCCGGCCCACCAGCGCCTCCCCGCCGGCGAGCCGTCCCAGCTTCTGCTGCAGCACCGCGGCGCCCAGCCGCACGGTGGCCAGCGGGTTCTTGAGGTCGTGCGAGACGATGGCCAGCACCTCCTCCCGCTCGCGCGCCGCGGCCTCCGCCTCCTGGGCCAGCCGCGCGTTCTCCCCGGCCAGCTGGCGCTGGAGCTCGGCCTCGGCTCCCGCCTGCCGCCGGGCCCGCACCTGCTCCTCGTGCAGCCGGTTGCTCACCGCCGCGGCCCGCCACACCACCGCCGTCAGCGCCACCATCATCGCCACGGCGAAGAGGGGCCACGCCAGCCGCGCGTCCATCAGCCCCCGGTGCACGCCCAGGTGCACCAGCACGCCCACGCCCACCGGCAGCAGCCCCGCGAAGAGCAGCCGCCGCGCCATCACCCCTCCGGCCGCCGCCGACGTCACCACCGACACCGGCCCCTGGTCCGGCCGGAGGACGAGGGCGCCCAGGGCCAGCAGCACCTGCGCCACCGCCGTGTGCGGGGCGATGCCCAGGCCGCTGCGGAGGCGGTAGATGCGGACCTCTCCGAAGGCATAGCCGAGCAGCGCCATCAGCGGCACGAGCACGGCCGCGAGCGCCAGGAGCTGGGAGCGGGCCGTCCCCGCGCCCCGGCCGTCCACTGACAGCAGGGACAGTCCCAGCAGCAGGAAGCCCAGCGAGGTCTGCGGGGACATGCGGCGGGCCGCCAGGCTGCCGGGCATCCAGAGCGCTTCCGGGCTCCAGATATAGGAGGCGAGCGTCACCACGCTCGCTCCCACCACCAGCGCCGCGGCGAGCTTCGCCAGCAGCGTCCGGGTGGGGCTGCCCGCCAGCAGCCAGCCGAGGGACACCGCCAGGAGCACGAAGTTCACGGCGGACAGGGCCATCATGGTGGGCAGCCCGGGGAACACGGCCGCCAGCACGTCCCTGCCCCAGACGGCCCAGCCCGCCAGCACCACCGTGGACAGGGGGAGCACGAGCGCCACCGCGAGCCGTGGCACCTTCCCCGCCCTGCGCCAGAGTGTCCGCTGCCGCGCTTCGTCCACGCCCGGCCCCCCGCTTCGGACCATGAACGTATGAACGGCCCCGCCGGACCGCCCGGGCGTGCGAGCGAGGCTTCCCTGCAGGTCTTGCTTCCGCGCCCGCCCGCCCGTTCCTCAGACGGCCATGGGCAGGGTGAACGTGAAGGTCGTTCCCTGGCCGACCTCGCTCGCCACGCGCAGCGTGCCGCCGTGTGCCTCGACGATGCCGCGGGTGATGGACAGGCCCAGGCCCACCCCGCTGCCGGGCGTGCGCGCGGGGGGCCGCAGGAGCCTGTCGAACAGGACGGGCAGCACCTCGGGGGCGATGCCCGTGCCCGTGTCGGACACGCTCAGCTCCACGCGGTCCTCCTGGACGGCGGCCGCCACCTGGATGCGTCCGCCCGCGGGCGTGTGCCGGACGGCGTTGCCCACCAGGTTGGAGAAGACCTGGTGGATGCGGTCCGGGTCGCACCGCACGGCGACGTTCCTCATGGGGCCGTGCAGCTCCAGGCCAATGCCCCGCTCGTGGGCGATGGGGCCCAGCTCCGCGGCCTGCTCCATCAGGGTGGTGAGGGCCAGCGGCACGGGCGACAGCCGGAACGCCCCGCCCTCGAGCGCCGCGAAGTCGAGCAGGTCATGGATGAGCCGCTCCATGCGCAGCGCGGAGCGGTTGATGGTCTCCAGGTGGTGGCGCGCGCGCCCGTTGAGCGGCGCGAGCAGCGGCGCCAGCAGCGACGTCGTCATGGTGATGACGCCCAGCGGGTTGCGCAGGTCGTGCGACACCATGGCCAGCAGCTCCTTGCGCAGCCGCGTCTCGGACTCGGCGGCCTGGCGCGCGGACCGCTCCGCCGAGTACAGGCGCCCGTTCTCCACGGCCACCGCCGTGGAGTCCGCCAGCGTCTGCAGCAGCGCCACCTCGCGGGCGTTCGCCCTGTGGGGCACCGACCAGTACGCGCCAATGGCCCCGATGGGGTCCAGGCGGCGGATGGGCACCATGGCCAGGCTCTTCACGAAGGTGGCGCGGTAGGCCTCGTGGGGGATTCGCGCGTCGGCGTAGATGTCCTCGATGACCACGGGGGACTGGTGCTGCATCGCCCACCCGGAGATGCACGAGCCGATGGGGAAGCGGCGCCCCTTCCACAGCGGGGCAATGGCCTCTTCGTCCGCGTAGTAGACGGTGTCCCCTTCACGCAGCACGAAGGTGATGCCGTCCGCGCCGCTCAGCTGGCGGGCCGCGCGACGCACGAGCGCCATGACGTCTTCCAGCTCACGCGGATGGGCGAGCTCACGGACGACCTCCAACAGCACCAGCGCGTCATCGTGAGACAAGGCCTCGAGCGGCAGCGGGTCTTGGAACCTGCGCAAGGAGCTCCTCCTTCGCGAGAGGGATTCAGCCAACACGCCTTGGAGGCACGACGTTCACTCGCTCGTCACGCCCGAGGGGGGGCGCCTGGGACAGCCGGAGGCCTGGTTGCATGCCTGCAGATCTAGGGAGCCCTCCCGGCTGCCGCAACCGGGGGATGTCCACTGTCTGACGGTGGCAGGCGCGCTGGGGCGCAGGGGGACCGCGGTGCTTCAGGACCCGGGAGGGCGGGACGGCCCGTGTCGCGTGGGCGTCCCGCCACTTCCACCGGGAGGGGGCTACCGGACCGTCCAGCTCACGGAGCCGCTGCAGCTGGAGCTGCCGTAGCAGCCGGCGCGGAGCTGATACGTGCCACCCGCGCCCTCGGGCACGGTGTACGTGGCGTGGGACAGCTGGCCGCAGCCGCTGGAGTCGTCGCTGTCGAGCACCTGCTGGCCGGCGCTGTTGTACAGGCGCAGCCAGGTGTCACCGGTGCCGCTGCCACCCACCACCACACAGGTGCCGAAGGTGAGGCTGTGCCCGGCGGGGACGGTGACGTCCTGGTTGACGGTGTTCGCCTGTGCGTTGTTGGTGTTGCTGGCGTTGAAGGCGAAGACGCCGCTAGCGGCCGGCGGCGGGCTGCCCGCCTCCACCGTCCACGCCACCGTGCCCGAGCAGCTCCCGGCGGCGTAGCAGCCGGCGCGAACCTCGTAGGTGCCGGCGGCGGGGGCGGTGAAGACCAGCCTGGAGCCACGGCCCCCGCATGCGTCGTCGTTGGAGGCCACCTCGACGCCGGCGGGGCCGTTGAGGCGCAGCCAGGTGTCGCCGGTGAACGCGGCGCTCGCCACGCCGCACGTGCCCAGGGTGAGCTTCTGGCCCGCGGTGAGGGCCACCCCGCGGTTGACGGTGTTCACGGTGGCGCTCTGGGTGGCGCTGGCCGAGTAGGGGAAGGAGGTCCCCACCGGCGGGACGCTGGCGCACAGCCGCGTGCTGGTGGCCACCGCGCAGTACGCGTCGATGGCGGGCCGCACGTAGGTGATGTCCTCGCCGCCGCAGCCGTCCTCCTCGCACACGTTGACGACGTTGCAGCTGCCCTCGGGGACGTAGTCCGTCTCGCCGCGCACCAGGATGCCGGCCACCGTGTGGCCGTCGTTCTCGTACACGCCCGAGCCCGAGTTGCCGCCGAAGGTGTCCGTGCTGGCGATGAAGTAGTCCAGCGTGGAGGCGCGCGCGTCGCGCACCGAGCCGCCCGAGTCAATCTTGAAGGGGATGCCGCTGCCCGAGCCAATCACCGTCACCCGGGTGCCCGCCGGCAGGGGCGCGTTGCCCGCGCGCACCGGGGCCGGGGTGAAGCGCGGGGTGGCCGGCCGGTCCAGCCGGATGACGGCGTAGTCCAGGTTGCGCCCCCCCGTCGTGCTCTGCCGGCGCGCGACGATGGACTGGCAGGAGAAGATGTCCGCCGTCGTCACCGGCTGCAGGGTGGTGGCGCTGTCGCGGTAGAAGTTGAACACGAAGCGCGTGCTGCCGCAGGCCGACGCGCTGGTGATGCAGTGGCCGGCGGTGAGCACCAGGTCGTCGTCGATGAGCGTGCCCGAGCACTGGGCCGGCGTCGGGTCGTCCAGGAAGCGCTCGGAGGGACACAGGTTGTAGAAGTCCCGCAGCGTGTCCGAGAGGAAGGTGACGTCGTTGGGGTTGGACATGTCGATGTCCGACCTGTTCATCAGCGCCACGGTGGACTGCTGGGCGCGGGCACGCAGGGTGGCGCTCGGATGGGCGTACACGTCCATGCGGTCGTCGGTGCCGTACACCACGGGCTGCCCGCCCGCGCTCGTCGGCGGGGCCTCACCCCGGGGCGTCCCGGGCTCCGGGGCCGGCTCACAGGCCGCGAAGGAGAGCGTGCACAGCAGCGCGCCGAGCAGTTGCCTGCGGGCGTCGGACCGGGGGTTTCGCATGGAACTTCCACTCCTGGGGGAGACGTGAGGCCAACCGGGGGATGGTCAGCCTGACCCCACTATAGGCGAAAATTCCGAACTGGCGGTATCTCAGAGGCCGGGGCTCAGTCGGCCTCGGGGTCCTTCAGCCAGGCGAGGGCCTCGCCGCGCGACTCGAAGGTGCGGGTGGGGATGGTCAGCATGGCCCGCTTCGTCATGCGCCAGGCCTGGAGGCCCGAGGGCGGGTCCACCACCACGCGCGCCGAGCGCATCATGCCGTGCAGCTGCGCGTAGGCGTTGAGGCTGGCCATGGCGCTCACCACGTCGCCCGGCATCACCCGGAGCTGGGACTGGTCCACCAGCGCGGACCACTCGCCGTTGAAGGCGTTGATGGCCTTCTTCACATCGCTCAGGTACTCGGCCAGGTCCTCCGAGGTGACCTGCGCGGGGTAGATGACCTCGAGGATGCGGTCCTGCGTATGGACGTTGATCTGAAAAGGCATGTGGTGCGGGCTCCGGGCGGGGCGCGACATCCTAGCCGCAGCCGGTGACATTCCGATACCCGAGGACGCGGGGGGCACCCTGGCGGGTGGGGCGCCTGCCCTGTCCGGGAGTACGTGGAATGTCAGACCCGGGTGGTACCTACGTCCTTGCCGCTGCACCGGAACCGACGCGCCGAAGGGGTGCGATGGCGGTCACAGCTGGCAAGAGGGTCTCTCATCATGAACACGAAGCTCTATGTCCTGGGCGCCGTGCTGGGCGCCGCGCCGGCGGTGTCTCTCAGGGGCCACCCCGCCGTGGTGGTGCCCCCACCCGAGCTGCCGGAGGCGAAGGAGGAGCCGCGCGACGCGGGCAGTGATGGCCGCACGCGCGGCGCGGGTGGGGCGGACGTGCCGCGTCACCCGTGCGAGCTCATCACCATCATGAAGGTGCCCTGCGACCCGTCGCGGGACGTCTGCGAGTACACGTACTGGAAGTGCCCGGAGGTCGTGAACCCGCTCCGGGCCTGAAGTCCTGAAGGAAGGCGCGACCCGTGGGCGGCCGGTTCCGCCCTCGTGGGGGCGTGAAGCAGTGCTGGCGCGGTGGAGGGGGCCTGCTGGATGCGGCCCGGTCCACCGCGCCGGCGTTTCACGGGCCCGGCTCAGTTCGTCGGGTTGGCCTTCTTGAGGTGCTGGTCCAGGAAGGCGCGGGTGCGCGAGTAGGCCTCGGCCTCGTTCTTCTTCTTGCTGAAGCCATGGCCCTCGTCCGGGAAGACGACGTACTCGACGGGGACCTTGCTCTTCTTCACGGCCTGGACGATTTCGTCCGACTCCACCTTCAGCACGCGCGGGTCATTGGCGCCCTGGATGACGAGCAGCGGCTTGCGAATCTTCTCCGCGTGGAAGAGGGGCGAGACGGCGCGCAGCTGCTCCTCCTGCTTCACCGGGTCGCCAATCTCCTGGTAGAGCGCCAGGCGCTGGGCCTCCCAGTAGGGGGGAATGCTCTTCAGGGTGCGCAGCCAGTTGGACACGCCGAAGATGTCCACGCCCACGTTGAAGGCGTCCGGGTGGAAGGCCAGCGCCGCCAGCGTCATGTAGCCGCCGTAGCTGCCGCCGATGATGCCGATGCGCGAGGCGTCCACGTACGGGAGGCTGGCCAGGTACTTCTTCGCCTCCAGGCAGTCCTGGAGCGGCTCGCGGCCGTGCTTCTGGTCATCCGCCGTGAAGAACGTCTTGCCGTAGCCGGAGCTGCCGCGGTTGTTGATGCCGAGCACCACGTAGCCGTGGTTGACGAGGTACTGCATGAACGCGGAGTAGCCCTTGCGCGTCTGGCCGCCGGGACCGCCGTGCACCCAGATGAGCGCGGGCGCCTTGGCCTCCGCCGTGGCCTGGTGCGGCTTGTAGAGGATGTTGGGAATCTGCATCCCGTCGAAGGACTTGAAGCGCACCACCTGGGAGTCCACCAGGTCCTTCGCGTCGATTTCGGGGTTGATGGTGTCCGTCAGCCGGGTGACCTTCTTCGTCTCCACGTCGTAGGCGTAGAGGTTGGAAGGGGAGCGGTCGCCGTTGTGGTAGAAGGCGATGCGCTTCTCGCTGCGCGCGAGCGTCACGCCGGTGATGTCGCCCTCGGGCAGCTGCGGCAGCGCCAGCGGCTTGCCGGCCTTCACGTCGTGCACGCGGATGACGGTGCGGCCGTCCTCGTTGATGCCGGTGACGCGCAGGGCGCCCTTCTTGGAGAAGTACGTGTACATCACGTCCCAGTCCGCCTTCTCCACCTCCTCCACCTTCCCGGTGGCCAGCACGTAGCGCACCACGCGGGTGAACTCGGAGCCCTGGTTGGTGAGCAGGTACAGCGCGGAGGTGGCCGGGTCGAAGGCGGCCGACCACCACCACGCGGTGGTGCCCTTGTGCGGGCTGAGGTGCTTCATCTCCTTCGTCGCGACGTTGTAGAGGTGCACGTCGCTGTCGGAGGTGGTGTTGGTCTTCTCCAGGGAGAGCCACTTCTCGTCCGGGGACACGTTCCCCACGTCGAGGCCCTGGTCGTTCTGGTAGAAGAGGGTGCGCGCGTACGTCTTGGCGTCGTAGCGGTACAGGTCCATGTAGCGCTCGTCGCGCTCGTTGCTGAGGACGTAGAAGGCCGTCTCGTCATCGCTCCAGCCGAAGAAGCTGGCGCGGTGCTTTTCGCCCGGGGTGAGGTCCTTCTCCTTGCCGTCCGGCGTGCGCACGTAGAGGTGCGTCAGCTCGTTGCCGCCCTGGTCGCGCGAGAAGAGGATGCGCTCGTCCCTGGGGAAGTAGCTCACGGCATAGGTGCTGTCCGTGGTGGAGCGCGTGAGCTGCGTGGGCTTGCCGCCCCCCACCGGGATGGAGAACACGTTGAAGATGCCCGTGGTGTTCGACGAGAAGAGCAGCCGCTTCTCGTCCGGGGAGAAGGACGCGCCCTGCAGCCGCGTCGTCGCCATGAACTGCTCGATGGTGTAGCTCTTCGAGGGGCGCGTGGCGGCGCGGGCGGTGGGCGGCTTCGCGGCGGCGGCCGGCGCTGCTTGCGGCACGGCCAGCGCCAGGGTGGGAACGAGCGCCACGGCGGCGAGCGCGCGTGACACGGTGGACCAGGACGTCATGGAACCTCCAGGGGGACAGGGAGAGGGCGGGCCCGGCGGGCCCGCGGAGAGCCAATCTGGCGTAACGGCGTCTGGAAGACGAAATTCCGGTCACCCGATTGCGTCAGACGGACTTCACTCCGCCGGGGTTGCGGGGGCCGCGGGAGCCGCGGGGGGCGCCTTGAGGTGCTCGTCCAGGAAGGTGCGGATGCGCTCGGTGGACTCCGCCTCGCTCTTCTTGCTGCCGAAGCCGTGGCCGTCGTCGGGGAGGACCAGGTAGTCGACGGGGACCTTGTTCTTGCGCACGGCCTGGACGATGGCGTCCGACTGCGCCTTCTTCACGCGCGGGTCGTTGGCGCCCTGGATGACGAGCAGCGGCTTGCGAATCTTCTCCGCGTGGAAGAGCGGGGAGATGGCGCGCAGCATGTCCTCCTGCGTCTCCGGGTTGCCCATCTCCTGGTAGAGCACGTCGCGGAACGCCTCCTGGTGTGGCGGCAGGTCCTTCAAGAGGCTCACCCAGTCCGAGGGGCCGAAGACGTCCACGCCCACGTTGAAGGCGTCCGGGTGGAAGGCCAGCGCGGCCAGCACCATGTAGCCGCCGTAGCTGGCGCCGAGGATGCCCACGCGCGCGCCGTCCACGTAGGGCAGGCCGGTGAGGTACCCCTTCGCCTCCACGCAGTCGCGCAGCGGCTCGCGGCCGTGCTTCTGGTCGTCCGCGGTGAAGTACGTCTTGCCGTAGCCGGAGCTGCCGCGGTTGTTGACGGCGAGCACCACGTAGCCGTGGTGGACGAGGTACTGGATGAAGCTGAGGTAGCCCCGGTACGTCTGGTCCCCCGGGCCGCCCTGGGCCCAGACGATGGCGGGCGCCTTCTTCTCCGCCGTGGCCTGGTGCGGCTTGAAGAGGATGCCCGGAATCCGCAGCCCGTCCGAGGCCTGGAAGTGCACCACCTCCGACACCACCAGGTCATTCGCGTCGATGGCGGGGCTGAGCGTGTCCGTCAGCCGGGTGGCCTTCTTCGTGGCCAGGTCATAGACGTAGAGGTTGGCCGGCGAGCGGTCCCCATTCACGTAGAAGGCCAGTCGCTTCTCCCCGCGCGCAATCACCACGTCGGTGATGCCGCCCTCGGGCAGCTTCGGCAGCGCCAGCGGCTTGCCCGTCTTCGTGTCCGTCACGCGGATGACGGCGCGGCCGTGCTCGTTGATGCCGGTGACGCGCAGCGTGCCCTTCTTGGAGAGCGTCAGGTACATCACGTCCCAGTCGGCCTTCTCCACGTCCTCGCGCTTGCCGGTGGCCAGCATGTGGCGCACCGCGCGGGTGAACTCCGAGCCCTCGTTGGTGAGCAGGTACAGCGCGGAGGACGCCGGGTCGAAGGTGGCCACGCGCCACGAGGCGATGCCCTGGTGCGGGGTGAGGTGCTTCAGCTCCTTCGTCGCGACGTTGTACAGGTGCACGTCGCTGTCGGCGGTGGTGTGGGCCTTCTCCAGGGCAAGCCACTTCTCGTCCGGGGACACGGCGCCCACCTTGTAGCCGTCGTTCTGGAAGAGCAGGGTGCGCGCGTACGTCTTCGCGTCGTAGCGGTACAGGTCCTGGTAGCGCGGATCCCTCTCGCTGCTGAGCACGTAGAAGGCGGAGCCGTCGTGGCTCCAGCCATGGAAGCTGGCGCGGTTGCCGGCGCCCGGGGTGAGGTCCTGCTCCTGGCCGTCCGGCGTGAGGACGTAGAGGTGCGTCATCTCGTTGCCGGCCTGGTCCCGCGAGAAGAGGACGCGCTCGTCCCTGGGGAAGTAGCTCACGGCGAGGGTGGCGTCCGTGGTGGAGCGGGTGAGCTGTGTGGGCTCACCACCCGTCACCGGCGCCGAGAAGACGTTGAAGATGCCAGTCTCGTTGGACGTGAAGAGCACCCGCTTCTCGTCCGGGGAGAAGGACGCGCCGAACACGTCCGTCGTCTCCATGAGCTGCTCGAGGGTGTACTGCTTCGACGGGAGCGAGGGGGCCCCCGTGGGCTTCGCCGGCCTGGGCGCGGCCAGCGCCAGCAGGGGAAGCAGCGTCAGCGCGGCGAGCGTGCGTGACACGGTGAGACGGGACGGCATGTCGGCTCCAGGTGGGCAATCACCGCGGGCCCCAGGGCTCGCGCGAGGCGGGCACTCTGGCCCAATGCCACCTGCCGTACAAAAACCGTTTGCGCCCCCGGGACTGGCATTTCGAAAGCCCACCCGCGGAAAAGGTTTCACCCTGGCTGTGAACGCCCGGTGCAACAGTGCGAAAGCACTGGGACAGGGAGTGGCACGCCGGACGCATTTCCCGCCGCCTGAGACTCGGCTCCGGAGGTGCGGTGTGCGGCGGGCGCGGTTGGGGGAGTTGCTGGTCCAGCTGGGGCTGTTGACGGAGCAGCAGCTCGCCACGGGGCTGGCGTACCAGTCCCAGTGGGGAGGCCGGCTGGGCGAGGCCCTGGTCGCCATGCGGATGCTCGGCCCGGACCTGCTCCGGCGCGTGCTGGCGAGCCAGCTCCAGGTGCCCTTCGTCCGGGGCGAGCAGATGGCGCGGGTGCCGCCACAGGTGGTGCGCAGCGTGCCCGCCACGGTGCTGAAGCGGTTTCGCGTCTGCCCGCTGCGCGTGGAGCGGCAGGGCGCTCGCGTCATCCTCTACGTGGCCACCTGGCAGCCGGAGAACCTGCCGCAGCTGGACGAGCTGTCGTTCATCACCCGGTTCACCGTGCGCCCGGTGCTCGCGCTGCCGGACGACATCGACCGCACCCTGCGTCAGCACGGTGTGCTCGACAGCTGGGACGTGGCCCCGCTGGAGCTGCCCACGGATGATGGCACCTCTCTTGAAATCACCCGGTGTGTCGACCCGGGGCCGGCCCAGCCCGTCGGACTGGGGTGAGGCTTCGGAGCCGCGCCCGCCTGCCCACTCGTGCCACGAGTTGGTTGAGGGGGCGGCGTCCAGGAAGTGAAAGCCGGCCCCTTCCGCGTTGTGTTGGCGATGCACGATTCCCAGACCACTTCCACCAGCAGCGGCGTTGCCCCCATCCTGGCAGGCGAGCGCAACAGGCTGGTTGCCCCTCCTCCGGAGCCCACGTTCCAAGAGGCCCTGGACGATGCGAGGCAGTGGCTCGATAACGTCCACGAGCGGATGTTGCAGGCCCCCGACGAGGTGCTGCGGCAGGACATGCAGTCGCTGCACCTGGGCCTGCTCACCCTGCGCAGGCGGTGGAGCCCGGAGGTGTGGAAGCGCTTCTGCAAGGAGGTCGCTCGCAAGCATGCGCTGCGGCCCTTCCTCCACCAGTGTCCCTTCACGCGCCGCGCGTATGAGCGGCCGCGCGGGTACGCGGGGGACGCGGTCCTCATCGACTACCTGTACATGGACCACGCGTCGGACGAGCTGCACGCGGGGCGTGAAATCTACCGGTTCATGCACCAGCAGCCCAGCTCGGTCAGCGTCCGCGAGCGGCGCGAGCTGCTGGCGCGGGCCATCGACGAGACGGCCGAGCGCGTGCCGGGCGCCGCGCGCATCCTCTCCGTGGCGTGTGGCCACCTGCGCGAGGCGGAGTCGTCGCGCGCGGTGGCCGAGCGCCGCGTCGCCGAGCTCGTCGCCTTCGACCAGGACCCGCTGAGCCTGGCGGAGATTTCGCACCACAACCCGCACGGCGTGGTGAAGACGCAGTGCGGCTCCGTGCGCGCGCTGCTGTCCGGCAAGACGAAGTTCTCCGACATGGACTTCGTGTACTCCGCGGGCCTCTACGACTACCTGTCGGACGCGGTGGCCACGCGGCTCACCGGGCTCTTGTTCGGCATGCTGCGCTCGGGCGGGCGGATGGTGGTGGCCAACTTCGCCATGTACCCGCCGGAGACGGGCTACATGGAGGCCTTCATGGACTGGTGGCTCACCTACCGGGACGAGGACGGCATGCGCGCGCTGCTGGGCGAGGTGCCCATCGACGCGCTCGCCTCCGTGCGCCTGTACCGCGACAGCGTGGACAACGTCATCTACCTGGAGCTGACGCGGCGCTGATGGCTCAGTGCAGGGCGTCGGACTCGGCGCCCGGCGCGAGCGCGGGCCCGGCCAGGGGCAGGGTGACGGTGAAGGTGGAGCCCTGGCCCGGGGTGCTGTCCACGTCGATGGTGCCGCCCAGGGCCTGCACGATTTCGCGGACTATCCACAGGCCCAGGCCGAAGCCGCCGTAGTGGCGCACGGACACCGCGCGCTCGAAGCGCTCGAAGATGCGCTCGCGGTCCTCGTCCGCGATGCCGATGCCGTGGTCCTGGACCCTGAGCCGCACCAGGCCGCCGTCCTCCTCCAGGGAGACTTCAATCGGCTTGTGCGCGCCGTACTTCATGGCGTTGGCCAGCAGGTTGCCCACCACCTGCTCCAGGCGCATGGCGTCCCAGCGGCCCGTCAGGGACGCGTCCGAGGTGTGGAAGCGCACGGGGCACTCCGCGCGGGCGAGCGCCTCGCGGCTGCGCTCCAGCTGGCCGCGCACCAGCGCCACCACGTCCACGTCCTCCAGCTTGATGTGCAGCTGCCCCTGGGCGATGCGGGAGATGTCGAGCAGGTCATTCACCAGCCGCCCCAGCCGCTGCGTCTGCGAGTAGGCGGACTCCAGCTTGGTGGTGAGCTTCTCCGGGGCCAGCGGCTTCTGCGTGCCCGCGCGCACCTGGGACTGGAGCCCCTGGATGTGGAGCTGCAGGGAGGTGAGCGGCGTCTTCAGCTCGTGCGCGGCGATGGAGAGGAAGTCGTCGCGCCGGCGCACCGCCTCCTGCTCGGCGCGGTACAGGCGGCCCTGCTCCTCGGAGAGGGCGGCGATGCGGGAGAAGTTCTCCGCGTTCTCCAGCGCGGCGCCGGCCAGCACGGTGACGAACTCGGCCAGCCGCTCCTCGTCGTCGCCGAACAGGGCGCCCACCTGGCGGTGGCTGGCCACCAGGCACGCCATCGTCTTGCCGCGTACCTGGATGGGGGCGCACAGGAGCGAGCGCACGCCGAGCAGCTCCATGCTCTCGCTGACGCCGCCGGGCAGCCCCTGGCCCATGACGGTGATGCGGCCCGTCTCCAGCGCGCGGGCGAGCGCGGTGCGGCTGACGCCCTGCTCCTCCACGTCCGCGGCGGGCAGGAGGCCGCGCGGGTCCAGCACCACGCAGTGCTCGGCGCGCAAGAGCTCCAGCATGGACTGGCGGGCGGCCTCGAAGACGGCCTCGCGCGACAGGGCGGACGCCAGGCGCCGGCCGGCCTCCAGCACGCGCGGGAAGCGGTCCACCAGCGACAGCGTGCCCACGCCGCCGTTGTCGCGCTCGTGCCTGCCGGGGACGAGCCCCTCCTCCAGCTCCTCCAGCTCGCGCGTGGCCTCCGACAGGTCCTCCGCGGCGCCGGGCCAGTCCAGCGCCCGGCCCAGCTCGCCGCGGGCCTTCAGCGTCAGCGCGCGCTCCTCGCGCATGTGCTGGGTGTCCGCCACGCGCAGGGACTGCTCCAGGAAGCGGCGGGCCCGGCGGGGGTGGCCGCGCATGGCGGCCAGCAGGCCCCGCTCGCGCAGGGCGTGGGGGAGGTTGTTGCGGTACGTGCGCGCGGTGGCGTGGGCCCGCTTCGCCACGTCCTCGGCGCGCTCCAGCAGCGCGTCGCGCCGGGCCGGGTGCAGGGGCGAGGTGCACTCCGCCAGCTGCCGCAGCGCGGTGGCGAGCCACGGCGCAATCGGGGCCACGTACTCCTGGCGCAGGTGGGCGTCTCCCACCAGCTTCTCGGCGCGCTCCAGCACCTCCACGGCGCCGGACGCGTCGCCCAGGCGCAGGAGGCGGATGGCCTCCGCCTGGAGCACGCCCGCGTAGCTCTGCGGGTCCGGCTGGTCCGGGTTGGTCAGCTCGCCCTCCAGCAGCGAGCCGGGGATGCGGCCTCCGGCGGCCTTGGCCCAGGCCTCCAGGCCCAGCCGCTGCGCGTAGCGGTCCCCCAGCGCGCTCGCCGCCGCGTGCAGCCTGCGGCTGGTCTCCAGGGCCTCCTTGAGGCGGCCCAGCCGGTAGAGGGACATCGCAATCTGGAAGGTGGCGTTGTTCACCTCCCACGGGTCGCCGGTGCGCTCCAGCAGGCGCACCGCCTCGCGGCACTTGTCGATGCACTCCTGGAAGCGCGAGGAGGCGTAGCAGGCCAGCCCGTAGAAGTGCAGCGACTGGCCCTGGCCCCACACGTCGCCCTGCTGCTTGCGCAGGGCCAGCGACTTCTCCGCGTAGGCGAAGGCGCGGCTGAACCAGGGCAGCGTGGTGAGCGCGGGCGAGTGCGCCGAGTACGCCTGGGCCAGCTCCGGCGTGGGCGGGTAGCGCTCCGCCAGGTTCAAGTCCCGCAGGTGTGCCCACAGCACGGCCATGCGCCCGCGGCGGTACCAGTAGCCATAGGCCAGCCGGCTGTAGAGCTGGACGGCCAGCATGTCCCGGTCGCCGCGCTCCAGCGGCCGCCGCCCGAGGAAGACGCCGGGGGCCACGGTGTGGGCGCCCTGCGAGAGGATTTCCCACAGGGAGCTGGCCCCGGTGAGCAGGCCGCGCGGAGGCACCCAGCGCCCCAGCAGCTTGAGGCTCTGCTCCAGGTACGTGTTGGCCTGGCCGAAGTCACCGCGCTTGAAGGCCAGCTCTCCCAGCTGGCCGAGGATGCGGGCCTGCTCGGGCTTGTCGCGGGCGAGGGACTGGGCGCGCTCGAGCTGCTGGCGGGCCTCGTCGTAGCGGCCGCGCAGCATGAGGACGTTGCCCAGGCCGGCGGAGATGCGGAAGCGGGTGCCCGCGTCCGCGCCGGCCCCGCCGCGCTCGGCGATGCGGTAGTTCAGCTCCGCCGTCTCCAGGGCGAAGCGCTGGCGGGCCTGCTCCGCGGCGACCAGCGCGAAGGGCAGCGCCTGCGAGTACTCGCCCGCGGCGTCGAAGTGGTACGCTAGGTCGAAGGAGTCCTGCGGCACGCTCTTCGCGGCGGTGCGCGCCGCCAGCCGGTGCAGCTCCCGCCGCTCCTGCGGCGTCAGCATGTCCAGCAGCACCTCGCGCAGCTTGTCGTGGACGAAGGTGTAGCGCGCGCCGTCCGCCCACAGCATGTGCCGGCGGCGGGGCTCGTCCAGCGCGCTGACGACCTCCGCCGGGGTGGTGCCGGCCAGGGCGGCGATGCGCCCCAGGTCGAAGGACTTGCCCAGCACCGCGCCCACGGACAGCAGCCGCAGCGCGTCCGGGGGCAGCAGCCGCAGGCGCCGCACGAGGAAGGTGGCCGCCTGGCGCGAGGAGCGCGCGTGCGCCATGGCCTCCGGCTGCACGCGCCAGCCGTCGGGGCCGGGCACCAGCACGGCGTCCTCGACGAGGCCGTGCAGCACGGCGCTGGCCATGAAGGGGTTGCCCTCGGACAGGCGCGCCACCAGGTCGGTGGCCTCGGGCGGGAGGGCGCCGGCCATGGACTCCGCCAGCCGCGTCACGTCCGCCGCGCCGAAGGCGGCCAGCCGCAGGTGGGCGGTGGGGGCCAGCCGGCGCAGCACGTGCGTGGGGCCGATGTCCTCGCTGCGGAAGGAGAGCACGACGAGCACGCGGCCCCGGGCCTGGCGGCGCGCGAGGGACCAGCCCTCCAGCGCGCGCAGCGTCAGCTCGTCCGCCCACTGGCAGTCGTCCAGCACCACCACCGCGGGCTCGTCCTCGGTGCCCAGCGCGCCCAGCAGGGCCGTGAGGGCCCAGACGCTCCGGCTCTCGCCCAGCGACTCCGGCCCCAGCCCCTGCGCCCCCGCCTGGGGCTGCGGGCACAGCACGGACTCCAGCTGCGGCAGCACCGTGCACAGCCCGGCCTCCTGACCCGCCAGCCGCTCCCGCAGCAGCCGCGCGAGCGCGGGCCGCTCCTTCATCGCGGTGGAGATGCCCGAGGCCACCCCGGAGAAGAGCTGGAAGGGGCGCTGCGCGGCCTGGTCCAGCGCCTGGCCATGCAGCACCCACGCGCGGTGCTGGAGGGCGCGCGCGGAGAACTCCTCCAGCAGCCGGCTCTTGCCGCCGCCGGACTCGCCCTCCACCACCACCAGGCGGCCCAGGTCCGCGCGGGTGCGCTCCAGCTCGCGCTCCAGCGTGACGACCTCGTCGTGGCGGCCCACGAAGGACGGCTCGGCGAGGCTGCGGCGCTGGTCGTGCGCGCCGGTGACGAGCTCCGGCTCCGCCTCTCCGTGCGCGAGCGCATCCTCGATGTCGCGCAGGTCCGCCAGCGCGGACTCGGCGGACTGGTAGCGGTCCTGCGGGTCCGTCTGCAGGAGGCGGGCGATGAGCTCCTCAAGCGCGCGAGGCACTTCGACACCCACCGAGCGCAGCCGGGGCCGCGTGGCCAGGTGCTGGCGAAGGACTTCACCCACGGAGGCGCCGTCGAAGGCGGCCCGGCCGGACAGCGCCTCGAAGAGGACGATGCCCACCGAGTACAGGTCCGTCGTGGCCTCCACGGGCCGGTTGAGCAGCCCGGCCTGCTCCGGCGACAGGTAGCGCGCGGTGCCCACGGGCAAGTCCCGCAGGGACGGGTCCAGCCGCTCGCTGCGCGACAGGCCGAAGTCCACCAGCGTCGCCTGGGACAGCGGCTCCCCGGAGACGAGGAGGTTGGAGGGCTTCACGTCGCGGTGGAGGACGCCCTGGCGGTGGACCTCCGTCAGCGCGGACAGCATGCTGGAGCCCAGGGTGAGGGCCTCCGGGACGGAGAGGGAGCCCCGGGACAGGCGCTCCTCCAGCGTCTCTCCCTCGAGCCAGGGCGTCACGAGGTAGAGCAGGTCACCGGCGGTGCCCAGGTGGCGCACGGGGATGACGAAGGGGCTCTCCAGGCGTGCGAGGACGGTGGCCTCGTGCTCCAGCCGGTGTCGGGCCGCGGGGGCGAGCGCCACGGCGGACGTCACCTTCACGACGACGCGCTCTCCGGTGCGCAGGTCGTTGCCGGTCCAGGTGGAGATGCCGCGGCCCGCCTTCAGGCGCTGGACGAGCTCGAAGCGGTTCCCCAGCCGGCGGCCGGGTTGCGGCTCTCCGGGAGCGACACCGGCATACTGGAAGCCCTCAGCCATTCAGTGCCCTCGCCCCCGTGCGAATCGCCCCTCTACGGTTGGCCGTGCGTCCCTCCTACAACCTTGGGTGCCGGAATGGACGGTGCCAAGGGGGAAGCAGGCGCCCGGCCCCCATGCGCTGCCTGGGCCTTACACCTCCACATTCACGCGCCTTCCCACCTGTGCAGCGGAGTAGGTGACGCCAGGCCGGAGGGCGGACAGGCGAGCGGCTCCGGGGCGCATGGACGTGTCGTCCAGGAGATGGGGCCACTGTCCGGCTGGAGGGGGCAGGGGAGGGAGCGGTGCTTCGCCCGGTCAGGCTTCCTCATCTGGCAGGAGCGTGCGGAGCAGGGCGTCGTCGGGACCGAGCGGGCGCCAGCCGGGAGGCGGTGGTGAGGCGAGGAGCGCATCGCCGGCTCGCCTCGCGCACTCCCTATGGGGTTCGGGGGTGTATGCCGACCACTGGCCGAGCGCGATGGCAACCTCCAGTCTGGCGTCGTCGTCCAGCACGCGCGGCCAGCCCATGGGGAGATACCTCGCCAGTTCGCGTACGAGCTGCCCGCGCACCAAGCGCGTGAGCTGATTGTTCCGCTCCGCTTCGGACACCAACCCGCTGAACACCTGCACCCCGGCAACGTCATCTGCGCCGAGTTCCTCCGCCAGCGCAATCAGAGAGGCAGTAGGCCGTGCCTCGGCGAAGGCGGTCAGTGATTCGTACCCGTGCTCGCGAACGCGCTCATAGAGACGGGCCTTCCAGTTCCCCTGCCAGGAGCCTCCGTTGGTCATCGCCTTCGCCCGGACGTGAAGTTCATCGGGATGCCGTACACCTTCATGTTCTCTCCGACGATCCTCAGGATCGCATTTCGCGTCAACGTCCGGCCAGCCCGGGTCTCGGCTTCAAGCAGTGCCTGCATGATCATCTGATTCCATTCGCCGGGCCAGGTGCGCCCCAGACGCCAGTGACCGCCTCCATGAATGGCTTGATGGTCTGCCGCCTCCAACCTGACGCAGAACTGGTCGATGCTCAGCTCACCGGTAAAGCCGCGCTGCTCGAACCAGGCACGATGCTCAGCCGGTAGCACATGATGCTTCGGTGCCTCTGACATGCCCGCGCCCGCCTTGCCGGTCTCGCGCATGGCGCGAACCTCGGGCCCATCACCCAGCGCGTCGCGCACGCCCTTGGGCAGGTCCTGGTTCGCCTGAGCCATCAACACCTGACCGCCGTGGATGCGGATGGCCGCGCTGACGGCTGGGACGGAGATGACGCCCGCTTGCACGAGCCGTCTCATCATCTCCACCCACTCGGCGGAGACGACAATCCGCGAGCCCACCATCACACCACCCGAGCCCATCACCAGGCCCACTCCGAGTGTGGCGGGTGCGGCAGGCGGCAGCCGTGGCAGCGACATCCTCAGCGCCGAGACCAGGGTGAGCATCTCCAGGGCCTGTACCGCCGCCATCGTCCTTCCAACGCGCTCCATGGAAACGCGCGCACCTTCGCTGATGGAGCCAAACTCGTGGGTGAGCTGGCCCATCAACCCGGGCATCGCGACGGACGCTGCCTCGACCTGCGTGGGGTCCTGGGAGGCGAGTGCTGCCAGGGTGGGCTCCATCCGTCCTTGCACCCGGTGCAGGTCCATGAGCAGCCGCTCGGCGCTGTAGGCGGGGCACTCTCGAAGCACGGTGTCGGCAAGTTGTAGGAAGTCGCGCCACGCGGCCAGCATCATGGCGCCGAACAGGGCTGCCTGGAGCCGGGAGCCCGTCATCCGAAGCATGCCCAGCTCCATGTCCGGGTCGACGACCTCGGAGGCTGCGTGCGTGAGCGCGGTGGCGCCACCGAGCACGCCGTGAAGCCATGGCAACCACTTGGAACCGAAGTCCAGGTAGCGGGTGAAGGCGCCATTGACTCCACTGAGGCCTCTGCCGCCGAGGCCGGGTGGACGGGCCGCGAGCTGGGAAAGCGCGTTGGCGGCGCTGCCTGTGGAGGCCTTCACATTGGCAATGGTGTCGAGCACCGCTTGCCGGGTCCGCATGGCGCTCTGTCGCCTGCCCGCGACGGCTTTCTGTTCGCTGTCCGAGTCTGCCCTCGTCGCGACGTCACGGGAGTGCTGACGCCGAGGCTGGCGCTCCGCTTTCTCGGCGTCGGTGATGGATGGCAGCGGAGTGCCGTGGGCTGGCATGAGCGAATTTGCATTCGCACTCGAGGGCCAGGCCTGGCTGGGCCTTGGCGTCGACACGCAACCGGAGGCGAAACCCGCCACGCACATCAAGACCACGGCGCCAATGCGTGTCACGTCCATGCTCGCCTCCTGGGCGGCCCGCTGCTGAAGCACGGTCCGAGACGGTACCAGCTGGCGGTTCTCCAACGTGCCGCAGTGCGCACCGTCACTCGTTCCGAGGCATGCGGTGGTACTCCCTCGCCGCGTCCTGCACGAAGAGCGTCGCCACGAAGTTCAGGAAGACGCGCACTCGGGGTGGCAGCTGGCGGTTCGCCGGATGGAGCGCGTGGATGGGGCGCTCCTCACTGGCATGTGCCTCGAGCACGGTGACGAGCGCGCCGGAGGCGAGCTCCCGCGCCACCATGAAGTCCATCATCCACGCGATGCCGAGCCCCATCACCGCGGCGTCGCGCAGCGTGGCGCCGTGGTTGACGTGGAGCGCGCCGCGCGGCTCCACCTGGACGGTGCCGCGTCCGTCCTTCAGGCTCCAGGGCGCAGGCAGGCCCTGGCGCAGGAAGCCGAGGCACTGGTGCCGGGCGAGGTCCTCGGGCGTGCGCGGGGTGCCGTGGCGCTCCAGGTAGGCGGGGGCGGCGCACGCCACCAGCCGCGCCACGGCGAGCTTGCGCGCCTTCAGTCGCGAGTCCGCCAGCGGGCCCATGCGGATGAGCACGTCGGCGCCCTCGGTGATGGGGTCCACCACCTCGTCGCGCAGGGTGAGGTGCAGCTCGACGCCGGGGTACTTCTCCAGGAAGCGGGGGAGCGCCGGGGCGAGGACGAGCTGGCCGATGACCTGCGGCGCCTCCACGCGCAGCCGCCCCGTGGGCCGGCTCCGGGAGCGCGCGAGGGACTCCTTTGCCTCTCCGAGTTCGCCCAGGATGCGCTGGCAGCGGGCGTAGAAGTCGCGCCCGTCGTCGGTGAGGCGCAGCGAGCGCGTGGTCCGCTGGAAGAGGCGCACGCCCAGCTCCTCCTCGAGCCGGGCGATGCGGCGGCTCACCGCGGAGGCCGTGAGGCCGAGCTTCCGCGCCGCGCGCGTGAAGTCGCCGTCCTCCACGGCGCGGACGAAGGCGTCGATGTTCGAGAGCGAGTGCATGGACACATGGGCGCGGCATTGATGCGCGGGACGCACAGATGATGTGCCCGGACCTCACTCGCACTCAAGTCGAGCGCGCGGCACAACCCTCACGTACTCCTTCGGAGGGACGTGTGATGCGTGCGATGAAGCCCCTGTCGACCTGGAGCCCGGCGGTTCGCTCCACTGCGGCCTCGCTGGCGGTGCTGCTCCTGACGAGCGTGCACCATGCCTACGGGGCCGCCCTCTACCGGACGCCCTGGCGGCTGCACATGGTGGGCGTCGCCGCCGTCACCGCCGTCGTGCTCCTGGGCTCGCTGGCCCTGCTGCTCGCGAGGCCCGGAAGCCTGGTGGCGCTCGGCGTCTTCACGCTGACGACACTCGGAATGCCCGTCGGGATGATTGGCGTCTTCGAGGGCGTGTACAACCACGTGCTCAAGAACGTCCTCTTCTTCGCGGGCACGTCCAGGTCGCTGCTGGAGCGGCTGTTTCCTCCACCGACCTATGAGCTGCCGGATGACCTCCTCTTCGAGCTGACCGGCGTGCTGCAGGTGCCTCCCGCCGTGCTCGCCGCTGTCTTCCTCCTCCACGTCTTCCGTGAGCGCCGGCCGGGCTCACGTCCCCGGCACCCGGGCATGCCAGAGGTGTTGTGACATGGGCACCGAGGGGACCATCGTCATCGTCGGCGGCTATGGGCAGGTCGGTCAGGCGGTGGCCCGCGCGCTGGCCTCCGACTTCCCGGGGCGCGTGGTGGTCGCGGGCCGGAATCCGGTCGCGGCCGAGGCGTTCGCCGCCACGCTGAGGCACGGAGTCCGGGGCGTCGGCTTCGACGTGGATGGAGGGGACGCGGAGGCGCTACTCCAGGGCGCCGCAGGGGTCGTCATGTGCGTGGACCCCCGCGGGACGGGCTTCGTCGAGCGCTGCCTCCGCGCCGGGGTGGACTACGTGGACGTGACGGCGAAGCAGGCGTCACTCGACGCCATCGAGGGACTCGACGCACTGGCCCGGAGCGCGGGCAGCACCGCCGTGCTCAGTGTCGGCCTGGCGCCCGGGCTGACGAACCTGCTGGCGGCCTGGGCTACGTCGCGGTTCGAGCGGGTGGACCGGCTGGACCTCTTCGTGCTGCTGGGCGCGGGCGATGCGCATGGAGCGGCGGCCATCGGGTGGACGCTGGACAACCTGGCGTCCGGGTTCGAGGTCTACCGCGACGGGCAGCCGCGCCGCGTGCAGTCCTTCGGTGAGGGCACCCGGGTGCGGCTGCCCGGAGAGGCCCGCGGGCGCGGTGCCTGGCGCTTCAACTTCCCCGACCAGCGCACCCTGGCGCGCACGCTGTCCATCCCCACGGTGTCGACGTGGCTGTGCTTCGAGCCGAGGCTGATGACCTCATTGATAGCGCTCGCCGTCCGGCTGGGGGTCGCGCGGTGGCTCCGAGTGCCCTGGCTGCGCCGTGCCCTGACGTCGCTCCTGCTGCAGGTGCACCCGGGGTCGGATGCGTGTGCCGTCATGGCGCGGGTGGAGGGGGTCGCCGGTGGCCAGCGCGCGGTGTGGGAATCCGGACTGTGGAGCCGGAAGGAGGCGGCGGTCACCGGGCAGGTGGCGGCCGAGGTCGTCCGCGACTTGCTCGCCGGGAACCGGCCCGGCGGTGTCCGTCACCTGGAGGCCTTCATGGCACCCGAGGGCGTGCTGCGGCGGCTCGAGGCGAGGTTCCCGGAGACCCGCCTCTGGTGTCCGTCCGTGGTGGACTGACGGCCCGGGGGGGCGGGGACTTCCATCGCGAGGGCATGGTACGAGAGCGCGGGTGAAGGCGTCGCGCGACGCTCGCCCGGGGTCCGCCGCGCTTCCCAGCCACTCGCCGGGCCACACCACGAGGACACTCTCCATGAAGCTCTTGAACTCGCTCGTCGCGGCGCTCGCGCTCGCGCTGCTCCTGCCCACGTCCCAGGCCGAGGCCTCCGACTATCCGCCGGACTACGCCGTCTGCAACGTGACGGACTCCAAGCTGGTGTCGCCCTTCGAGGTCATCCGCCGCACCACGAAGCTGCCGGGCCGCTTCGCCACGCTGACGGTCTCCTACCGGGGCTACCTGAAGAACAAGTACCCGGCCGACCAGATCTACCTGTTCGTGAAGCTCAACAACCAGTACGCCACGCTCAAGGCCACCGCCGGCACGAACAACGACGTCTACGTCTATCTGAACGCCGGCCCGCGCAACTGCGGCAAGTGCATGCGCTACATGAACACCCCGCTGTGCAACGCCCACTTCGCCGCGGGCGGCCAGGAGGGCGTGTGGGTGTGCGAGCAGCCCTCCGCCACGGAGAACCACGTCTTCCTCTACGGCTGGGACCAGTACGGCAACCAGAACGCGTGGGACCTCTACGTCGCGGCGACGGCCAACGGCGAGTGGGACAGCAACACGGGCGCAAACTTCTACGCACGCCTGCCGGCCCGTTCTTCCTGCTGGTAATCCCGTAGTCGGCGTGACGGCCCGCACGGTCACGCTTGACACCCCAGGCCCCCCGGCGGAAAAGCCGGGCCCAAGAAGGCGGCCTCGCCGTTTCCCCCCATGGGCCGCCGGGGAGCCCGGGATTGAAGCTCGCGACGCTCAAGGACGGAACCCGTGACGGCCGGCTCATCGTCGTCAAGCGGGACAACACGGCCTACGCGCTGGCCACCAACGTGGCCCTGACGCTGCAAGCCGCGCTCGACGACTGGGAGGCGAAGGAGCCGCAGCTCCGCGCGCTGGCCGCGCAGCTGGAGGCGGGCACCGTGCAGAGCCGCCCGCTGGACGTGCGCGGCCTGCACTCGCCGCTGCCCCGCGCCTACGAGTGGATTGACGGCAGCGCCTACCTCAACCACGTCATCCTGGTGCGCAAGGCCCGCAACGCGGAGCCGCCGCCCACGCTGAAGACCGACCCGCTCGTGTACCAGGGCGGCTCCGGCGACTTCCTGCCGCCCATGGCCGACATCCCCCTGGAGGACGAGGCCTGGGGCCTGGACTTCGAGGGCGAGGTCGTCGCCATCCTCGGCGACACGCCCCAGGGCACGAAGGCCACGGACGCGGAGAAGCACGTCAAGCTGCTGATGCTGGCCAACGACGTGTCCCTGCGCAACCTCATCCCCGACGAGCTGGCCAAGGGCTTCGGCTTCTTCCAGAGCAAGCCCGCCACCGCCTTCAGCCCCTTCGCGGTGACGCCGGACGAGCTGGGCCCCGCCTGGCGCGAGGGCCGCATCCACCTGCGCCTCCAGTCCGTCCTCAACGGCGTGCAGGTGGGTGACACCGACGCCGGCCCGGAGATGCACTTCTCCTTCTTCGACCTCATCCAGCACATCTGCAAGACGCGCAGCTACACCGCCGGCACCATCCTCGGCAGTGGCACCGTGTCCAACGCGGACCGCGCGCGAGGCATCTCCTGCCTCGCCGAGCGCCGGATGATTGAGACGATTGAGGAGGGCAAGCCGAAGACGCCCTTCATGAAGCCGGGCGACACCATCGACATCGAGATGCTCGACGGGCAGGGGCAGAGCGTCTTCGGCCGCATCGCCCAGACGGTGGTGAAGAAGTCATGAAGGACGTGCGCCTCTACAGCTACTGGCGCTCGTCCGCTTCGTGGCGGGTGCGCATCGGCCTGCAGCTCAAGGGCCTGAAGTACGAGTACATGCCGGTGCACCTCATCCAGGACGGCGGGCAGCAGCACTCGGCCGAGTACCGCGCCGTCAACCCGATGCGCACGCTGCCCACCCTGGAGTGGACCGACGACTCCGGCACCCTGCGCCGGCTGTCCCAGTCGCTCCCCATCCTGGAGTACCTGCAGGCCTGCCTCCCCTCGCCCGCCCTGCTGCCGGCGGACCCCTACCTCCAGGCCCGCAGCCGCATGCTGGCGGAGCTGGTGAACTCCGGCATCCAGCCCCTGCAGAACCTGTCCGTGCTGCAGCGCATCAAGAACGAGCTGAAGGGGGACGACAAGGTGTGGGGGGCCTACTGGAATGCCCGGGGCCTGGAGGCGTTCGAAGCGGCGGTAAAGCCCACGGCAGGGCGTTATTGCGTGGGCGACGAGGTGTCGCTGGCGGACATCTGCCTGGTGCCCCAGCTCTTCGGGGCACGTCGGTTTGGAGTAGACCTGTCGCCCTACCCCACGGTGCTTCGCATCGAGGCGGCGTGTAACGAGCTCCCCGCCTTCCAGGCGGCCCACCCGGACCGGCAGCCCGACGCGGCGCCGGCCTGACACTCACGGAACTTCAAGGAGGCGCGGACATGGCCAAGCAGGAATCGCTGGGCATCAAGACTCTCGAGAGCATCCACTGGTACGTGCATGACCTGGAGCGCAGCCGCAACTTCTACACGAAGAGCCTGGACTTCGCGGAGCTGGGCATCTCGTCGCCGGAGCTGGAGAAGCAGGGCCGGCAGAAGTCCGCGGTGTTCCAGGCGGGCGACATCGTCCTGATGGTGAGCCAGCCGGTGGGCGAGGGCGGCCGCGCGGCGCGCTGGCTGCGCAAGCACCCGGACGGCGTGGGCACGCTCAACTTCGAGGTGGAGGACGCCGAGAAGGCCTTCCGCCTGCTGGACCAGCGCGGCGCCACCTTCATCACCGACATCCTGCGCTTCGACGACGAGCGGGGCGGCAAGCTGTCGATGTTCTCCATCACCACGCCCTTCGGTGACACCACGTTCCGCTTCGTCCAGCGCGACGGGTACAGCGCGCTGTACCCGGGTTACATCCGCCACGCCACGCCCGTGGGCGGGAAGAACAAGTACGGCTTCGGCCGGGTGGACCACGTCACGTCCAACTTCCAGACGATGCGGCCCATGCTCCTGTGGATGGAGCACGTCATGGGCTTCGAGAAGTTCTGGCACATCGAGTTCCACACCGAGGACGTGGCGGCCAAGGAGAAGCGGGCGCACGGCAGCGGCCTGAAGTCCGAGGTGATGTGGGACCCGAAGAGCGGCGTGAAGTTCGCCAACAACGAGCCGTACCGGCCGTTCTTCAAGGCGAGTCAAATCAACATCTTCAACGAGGACCACAAGGGTGACGGCGTGCAGCACCTGGCGCTCACCGTGAAGGACATCCTCACCGCGGTGAAGGACATGCGGCAGGGCGCCGGCATCGAGTTCATGCCCACGCCCGGCACGTACTACGACGCGCTGCCCGAGCGCATCCAGAAGCTGGGCATCAAGAAGATCGACGAGGACATCCAGACGCTGCGCGACCTCGAGGTCCTCATCGACGGGGACAAGGAGCACAGCTACCTGCTGCAGATCTTCATGAAGGACGCGGCCAGCCTCTACAAGGAGCCGTCGGCCGGTCCGTTCTTCTACGAAATCATCCAGCGCAAGGGCGACCAGGGCTTCGGTGGCGGCAACTTCCGTGCGCTGTTCGAGAGCATCGAGCGGCAGCAGCAGGCCGAGAGGCGGCTGTAGCGTGTCCTCCAGGACGCGTGTCGCTCAGTCGTTGCTGAGCGGCACCGTCCGGGGCGGGTAGGGTCCGGGGGATGTCGTCCCCCCATGAGGTCACCGCCACCACCGCGCCCGGCCGGGCCACGGCGCTGAAGGAGCTGGCGCTCCTGTTCCTCCGGCTGGGCACCACCGCATTCGGTGGCCCCGCGGCCCACATCGCGATGATGGAAGACGAGGTGGTGCGTCGCCGGAAGTGGCTGACGCGCGACGAGTTCGTGGACCTGCTCGGCGCCACCAACCTCATCCCCGGGCCCAACTCCACGGAGCTGGCCATCCACATCGGCCACCGGCGCGCGGGCTGGGCCGGCCTGGTGGTGGCGGGTACCTGCTTCATCCTCCCGGCCTTCTTCATCGTGGCCGCCATCGCCTGGGCGTATTCGCGCTACGGCGACCTGCCCCGGGTGGACGCGCTGCTGTACGGCGTGAAGGCCGTCATCATCTCCGTGGTGCTCCAGGCGCTGTGGGGCCTGCTGCGCACCGTGGTGAAGACGCGGCTCGCTGCCGCCGTGGGCGTGGCCGCCGTCGTGGCCGGCTTCCTGGGCGTACACGAGCTGCTCCTGCTGTTGCTGTGCGGGCTCGCCGTGCTGCTGTGGCGAGCGGGGGAGCGGCGTGGGCGGCCTGCTCCGGGTGGTGCCAGCGACCCGGCTTCGGAGCCTGCTCGCAAGGGGGAGCCGGGGGCGGGGCGGGAGGCGTCGCCGACTCCGGAGGCCGCTCCGGGGCCGGGCCGAGGCTCCGGGGCCGGTGGCACGACCGCCGCCGTGTCGCCACTCTGGTTGATGCCCTTCACAGGCGCGGTAGCCACGGCGGTGCCCTTCACCCTGCACGGCCTCTTCCTCTTCTTCCTCAAGGTGGGCTCGGTGCTGTACGGCAGCGGCTACGTGCTGCTGGCCTTCCTGCGCTCGGACCTGGTGGAGCGCTACGGCTGGCTCACCGAGGCACAGCTGCTGGACGCGGTGGCGGTGGGGCAGGTGACGCCCGGGCCCGTCTTCACCACGGCGACGTTCATCGGCTACGTGCTGGGCGGTGCGCCCGGCGCGGTGGTGGCCACGGTGGGCATCTTCCTGCCCGCCTTCATCTTCGTCGCGCTGAGCGGGCCGCTGGTGCCCCACCTGCGCCGCTCGTGGGTGGCGGGGGCCTTCCTGGACGGCGTCAACGTGGCGTCGCTGGCGCTGATGGCCGTGGTGACGTGGCAGCTGGGGCGCGCGGCGCTGGTGGATGCGTGGACGGTGGGGCTCGCCGTCGTGTCCGCGGTGCTGCTCATCCGCTTCCGCGTCAACTCCGCCTGGCTTGTGCTGGGCGGAGGCGCGGTGGGCGTGCTGGTGGCGGGAGGCCTCAGCGCGGGGTGAGCAGCGCCTCGCAGGTGCCCACCTCATCTCCGGACAGGTCCCCGCGCCGGTCCGTGCAGCGCAGCCGGAGCCCCGCGCCCTCGGCGACCGTCTCACAGGTGCGGTTGCCGCTGATGGACTGCCCGCCCGCGTCCCGCGGCACGGTGCCACCATCCGCGCCCACGTGGAAGGTGAAGTCCGCGCTGTGCAGGTACCAGTGGCCGCCCGCGCGCAGGTCGAGGTCGTCCCTGTTGGTGTTGCCGAATCCAGGCAGGTCGGTTCCCGGCGATGCCTCCACCGTGATGCTGCACGCATCCTCGGAGCTGCTCACACGCAGGGTGCCCGCCGCGCCGCACGTGTTGTTGCTCACGTCGAAGGTGACGTCCTGGGCCGCGTGGGCGCACTCGCGGGCCGAGTCGGCGACGAGCAGCACGGCGGTGGTGGCCAGGACCGCGGCGGCGGCGAGGTTCTTCATCAGGACATTCACGAGGTGGCTCCGGTGGGGTGGGGGGAGGCGGCCGGCGCTCGCGAGACGCGAGTGGCACGGCCGTACAGCAGCGCCGCCCCGAGGAGGGGCAGCATGAGGAGGTCGGTGGGGTCGGCCACGGCGCGGAAGCCGGTGAGGCCCAGCGGGGCACCCAGCGGGCGCAGCAGCTCGCAGAAGAGGTCCGCCGCGGGCTGCGACACCTTGAGCGCGGTGAAGAGGAGCGCGGTGAAGACGGCGCCCACCTTCACGCGGGTGGCCCGGGGCCAGCGCGTCACCAGCGCCAGCAGCGCGGAGACGTAGAGGGGCAGGAAGAAGCAGATGGCGACATCGGACAGCTTGCCGGTGAGCGCGTTGTGGAAGACGGGCTTGAGCCAGCGGTCGTTCACCGCCATCAGCGCCACCGCCGCGAGTGGCAGCGGCGCGAGGAACTCCGGCATGGCGGGCAGGCGCTTCACAGCCGCCCCTTCCCGCTGAGCAGCGCGCGCAGGAGGATGCCGTCCGTGAGCAGCTCCACCGGCGCCCGGTCATCGGTGAGCACCTCGGCGGGGGGCGCCAGCCGCAGCTCGCCGGCCACGCGCCTCGCCAGCGGCCGCAGCGACTCAGGCAGGCTGTGCGTGCGCCTCGCCAGCCGCCGGGTCTGTCCGGGAGCACCGGCGTAGAGCAACGTGTTGCTGGGGTTGTGCGCGTCCGCCGCCAGCACCTCGGGGAACACCGAGGCCAGCGTGGCGCCCACCGCGTCCACCACCGCGCGCTCGCTCCGGTAGCGCCCCACGTTGAAGCACGCCACGCCGCCGGGCTCGAGGTGCGCGGCCACCGCCGCGACGAACTCGTGCGTCGTCAGGTGGAAGGGCACATAGGGGAAGCGGAACGCATCCACGATGATGGCGTCGTAGCGGCGCGAGTCCTTCGCGAGGAACGCTCGCGCGTCTCCGATGTGCACCTCCACCTCCGGCGGCAGGCCGAGGTGCGCGCGCCCCAGCCGCACCACCTCCGGGTCCAGCTCCACGCCCACCACCTCCACGCCGGGGTACGTCTCGCGCAGCCCGCGCGCGCTCGTGCCCGCGCCCAGGCCCAGCAGCAGCACCCGGGGCGCGCGAGGCTCCCGCTGTGCCATGGCGGGCGCCAGCAGGTAGTGGGCGAAGACCTCGCCGCGCACCGGCAGCCCTGGCCTCCAGAGGCTCTGCACGGCATAGCCCTCGTCGAAGACGAGCTGCCGCGTGCCATCCGGCGCCACCAGCGCCTGGACGAAGGAATAGGGCGACTCCGCCACCTCCACCGCCTGCGGATGACGGGGAAGCGCATACGGCCCCAGCACCATCGCCAGCACCGGGGCCCCCACCGCCACCACCTGCCAGCGCCACCCCAGGCCCGCCGCGGCCGTGACGCCCAGCACTCCCGCGAAGAGGGCCATGGCGCGCGCGGTGCCCAGCAGGGGCAGCACGGCGAAGGCCGCCAGCAGCGTCCCGGCGATGCTGCCCACCGTGGACGCCGAGGACAGCCGCCCCGCGTACGCGCCCGCCGACTCCACGCCGCCCAGCCCCACCCGCAGCACGTACGGCCCCACCGCCCCCAGCACCAGCAACGGAGGCAGCGCCGCCAGCACCACCAGCACGACACGGCCCAGCCCCTCCAGCGGCCGTCCGCCCAGCGCCGCCGCCGTGGCTCCGGGCAGCAGCCCGCGCGCGAGGAAGGGCAGCGCCGCCAGCAGCAGCGCGGCGACACAGAGCGCCATCCGCAGCGGCTCCATCCGCTGCCACCGGTCCGCGGCGCGGCCTCCCAGGTGCGCCCCCAGCGCGAGGCCTCCCAGCACCAGGGAGATGAGCGCCGCCCACACCGGGGTGCTGCTCCCGAAGTAGGGCGCCACCAGCCGGGACGCGGCCATCTCCGAGGCCATCACCGTCGCGCCGCAGATGAAGGACAGCCAGGTCAGCGAAGAGGGCTTCATGGGCGTGCCCCGAGCAGCAAGGCCCGTTCCACCGGGGGGAGCCTTGGAAAATCAATGCCTGCTCGACGGGAACGCCCGGCCTTTCATGACAGCCATGTCAGGCCCGCACGACTGCGTCCTATGCGGCCCGGCGCCTCCGCGCGGCGGCGATGGCCAGCCCGAGCACCACAAGGGGCACGCCCAGCACCACCAGCCACAGCCACAGCGGCTCGGCGCCGTGCACCACCGCGCGCAGCTCGCGGCCCTCGGCGGGCCCGTCCACCAGCTCCGCCAGCGGCAGTTTCCACTCCACGGTGGTTTTCTGCTCGTTCACCGTGCCGTTCGTCTCGCCGATGCTCGGCCCGTGCACGCGGACGGTGATGTGGTTCTTCACCAGGAGGGCCCGCATCATCCCCTTCGCCAGCTCCTGTGGCGCCTGCTCCGTGGCGTCTCCGTCACGAGCGCCCGTTGCCACTTTGTCCGGCGTGAAGCGCTGCGTGAAGGCATGGTCGCCGCCGCTGCGCTCCAAGCTCAGCTCCCAGTTGCCCGGCGTGGGCTGCCCGTCGCGGGCCGGGTCCATCGCCAGCGTCTGGAACATCTCCGGCAGCTTCGGCGGGGCGTGGCGCGCGAAGAGTCAGGAGCCATGGCCGCCCAGTATGGCGGCCCCGTCTCAGGCGGTGAAGGGCAGGGGGGCGACCTTCGCCGTGGCCGGGCCCTCCGCCAGCGTCAGCTCGGTGCCCGGCTCCAGCGAGTCACGGTGGACATACCCCAGCGCCACGCGCTGCCCCTTCACCGGCGAGCGCACCACGCTGGTGAGCCAGCCCACCTTCTTCTCCCCGCGCCGCAGCTCGGTGCCCGGCGCCGCGTCCACGTCGCCCAGCAGGAGGCCCGTCAGCTTGCGGTTCATGTGCCCGCGGAAGGTGGCCCGGGCGATGACCTCCTGCCCGATGTAGCAGCCCTTGTTGTAGGAGATGGCGCCCGCCAGGTTCGCCTCCAGGGGGATGGTGGTGTCCACCATGTCCTGCCCGTACCGGGGCACCCCCGCCTCCACGCGCAAGAGCTCCAGCGCCTCGAAGCCCAGGGGCTTCATCCCATGCGCGGCGCCGGCCTCCACCAGGGCCCGCCACACCGGCTCCAGACCCGCGCGCGGCACCCACACATCCACGCCATGGGGCTCCACCGCGGTGTTCCCGACGAGCCAGACCTCCTGGCCGGCGAGCACGCCCTGCCGGGCGGCGTGGTGCTCCAGGAGCGGCTGGGGGCCACCCAGGGCGCCAGCCAGTACACCGGCCGTTTGGGGGCCGAGCAGCCGGAGCAGGGCGTACTCCCCCGTGGCCTCGTGCAGCTCCGCGTCCTCGGAGATGAGGTATTTCTCCAGGAACTCCCGCACCTTGGCGCCAGTGCCGGGCTCCAAGTCCAGCAGGAGGTCCGCCTCCCGCTTGAGGATGCGGGCGTCCGCCACCATGGCCCCCTTCACGGTGACCAGGGCGGCGTAGGCCGCCGAGCCCACGGGCAGGTTCTTCACCTCCTGCGTCACCATGCCGTGCAGGAAGGAGGCCCGGTCCTCCCCCGTTATCCGGAGGATTTCGCGGTAGGAGGCGTCGTGGAGGGCGACGGCCTCACGTGCCGCCCGGTACTCTGCCTCCCCATCCCCATACGTGGCCACGGCCTCCCGGCCGCCCACGAAAATGAAGCGGGCGCCCGTCCCCTCGTGAAGAAAATGCAGAGACAGCGGTTCCATGTCCGTCGCTATATAGAGGCGAAGGAGCGAATGCCACGATGGATGTGAAGCACCTGTCCGACTTCCAGGGGTTCTCCGCGGAGAAGCTCCAGAAGCACAACGTGTTCCAGTCCGGGCGCTTCTTCCTCGACGTGTACTGCCTCCAGCCCGGGCAGGCCCAGAAGCCGCACCGCCATGCCACGTCCGACAAGGTATACGTCGTACTGGAAGGGCGCTGCCGCTTCCGTGTCGGCTCCGAGGAGGAGGTGCACGGCCCTGGTGCCTCCATCTTCGCCCCCTCGGGGTCCGAGCACGGCGTCGCCAACGACGGCCCGGAACCCGCCCGCCTCCTCGTCCTGATGACCCCGCCCCCGGAGCACGCATGAGTCAGAAGTCCTCCTCCAAGGCGCCCCCCGCCAAGGCCTCCCCCGCCACCTCCGTGCCCACGCGCGGCGCCATGGCGCTGCTGGTGCTGGGCCTCGCCGAGAGCGGGCTCGCCATCTTCCAGTGGATGCAGCTGCTCACCCTGCGAGGGGGCGGCGCCACCGTGTGCGGCGTGTCCGACACGGTGAACTGCGAGACGGTGTGGAACTCGCCGTTCGCCAGCC
Organism: Pyxidicoccus xibeiensis; assembly: GCF_024198175.1. NCBI lineage: Bacteria > Pseudomonadati > Myxococcota > Myxococcia > Myxococcales > Myxococcaceae > Pyxidicoccus > Pyxidicoccus xibeiensis. Next base: position 308,387 of record NZ_JAJVKV010000007.1, on the reverse strand, counting down.
GCATCCATGAGCTGCTCGGCATCCCGGTGGCCGGCCTGGGCCTCGTGTGGGGCCTGGTGGCCGCGGGGCTGTCCGCGCTGTACCTGGCGTGGGCGCGCTCGGGCCGCTCGGTGCGGCCGGCGGCCAACGGGCTGCGGCTGGTGGCCGTGGCTGGCGTGGTGTCGGTGGCCGTGTTCGGCATCGCGAGCGCGGACGCAGGGGCGCTGTGCCCCACGTGTCTGGGCACGTATGCGCTGGTGCTGGCCTTCGCGGGCGTGGCCTGGCGCGGGCTGCCCGGCCCGGTGGCGCCCGCGGCCGGCGAGTGGGGCTCCACGCTGAAGTGGACGGTGGGCTTCACCGCCGCGGCGTTCGTCGCGATGCTGCTGCCCGGCAATGCCACGCCCAAGGCGACGGCGAGCCCCGGTGGCTCGCTGGCGACGGCGGCGCCCGTGGCGGGCCAGCCGGTGCCGCCGCCGCCCGCGTCGCTGGAGGCGTACCTCCAGGGGCTCAACCCCGAGCAGAAGCAGTTCATCGCGGACGGCCTGGCGCAGTACCGCAAGGGCACGCCGCTGCCGGCCGTGGCGCCCGCGCGGCACCTGTACGGGCCGGTGGACGCGCCGGTGAAGATTGTCGAGTGGACGGACAGCAAGTGCCCGCACTGCAAGTCATTGGTGGAGGAGCTGGCCATCCTGAAGAAGCGCGTGCCGGAGGGGAAGATGTCGCTGGAGGCGCGGCAGTTCCCGCTGGATGGCGCGTGCAACCCGGCGATTCCGCGGCGGGGCGGCCTGGACGCGCCCACGGTGCGGTGCACCGCGGCCCGGGCGCAGATCTGCCTGGAAGGGGCGAAGGACTACTGGACGCTGCGCGAGAAGCTCTTCGCGGCGCAGGCCATCCTCGACACGGAGCGGGTGCTGGAGATTGCGTCGTCCGGCTCGGTGTCGCGCATGCAGCTGGATGCGTGCATGTCGAGCCCGCAGACGGCGGCGAAGCTCCAGGAGGACTCCAGCTACGCCATGCGGCACCACATCAGTGGCACGCCGCTGGTGGTGGTGAACGGGCGCACGGCGCTGCCGTCCGCGCCGCTGCTGCTCGCGCTGGTGATGGCGGAGGGCAACCCGAGCGCCCCTGCCTTCGACATGCTGCCTCCGCCGCGGCCGATGCCGGCCGGGGGGCATGACGACCACGCGGGTCACAACCACTGACGGGACGCACCCCCAAAGCCATGGGCAAGCGTGACAAGAAGGACGAGGCGCCGGCCGCTGTGGCGGCGCCGTTCAACAACCCCTTCGCCGCGCTGGCCCCGAAGCGCGAGGCGCTGCCCCAGGCCGCGCCCGCGCCGGTGGCCCCGCCCTCCGCGAAGAAGCCCGAGCCGAAGGGCCCGGCGCGCGCGGTGGTGCGGATGGAGCGCAAGGGGCGGGGTGGCAAGGAAGTGACGGTGGTGGAGCACCTGGAGCTGCCCGTGCCCCAACGCGAGGTGTGGCTCAAGGCGCTGAAGAACTCGCTGGGCTGCGGGGGCGTGGTGGAGGGCGATGCGCTCGTGCTCCAGGGCGACCAGCGGGACCGGCTGCCGGCGCTCCTGGAGGCGCGGGGCGTGCGCAAGGTCACCGTCGGCTGAGATTGGTAGGGCGGGCGGGCCTCATGCATGCTTCGCCGCATGAGGACCTCCGCCTCGTGGTCTCGCATCGCCATCGCCTCGTGGCTCTGTCTGGCGGTCGCATGTGCCTCGGTGCCCGAAGCGGGCCGTGCGGCGACGGAGCCACGGCCTGTTGCCGTGCGCTCGCTGCCTGACGGACGGCTGCGGCTCTCCTTCCCAGCGGTGCCGCCCACCGCTGCGCCAGCCGTGTTGGACGTGGAGGCCGCGCGTGCGGTGCTGCTCGCCTTCCACCGCGACTTTCCACCAGCGGAGAGCGCCCGCTTGCGGCGCATGCTGGCCTCTTCGAGGCTCGTTGCAACGGCGGGCTCCGGCCCCACGGACTGGGAGCTGCAACTTCGCCAGGAGTTCCTGGCTCGCTTCGGGGCACCCCGGCTGCCGCTGCCTTCCTCCTTGGAGGACAGCCCTCTCTTCCTCGCCCTGCGACTGTCGCCCCGGTACATGGAGCCCGGTTTCCGGGATGCGGCCGAGGCGCTGTTCAGCTCACCGGCGTTCCTCGCCAGTGTCACCCTGGCCATCGTGGTGTACCTGGCCGCCTGGGCGTTTCCTGAGCCGCTGTTCTCCAAGGCTTTCGCCGCCAGCGTGACGGTAGGGCTGGCCCTGGCGGTGGGCGTGACGGAGTTGCTGCATCTCGGACGGGCCTGCCTGCGGCTCTACAGGGAAGCGGAGGCTGCGCGGTCATCGCAGGAACTCGAGGCCGCAGCCGAGCACTTCGGCAGGTCACTGGGCGGTACCGCGCTCCGGGTGCTGGTCATGGTCGCCAGCTTCGGTGTTGCCAAGGCCCTGCCCATGGTTCCCGGGGGAGGGGCGGGCTCGCTGCTGGCGGCACCCCGATATGTGGTGGCTGAAGGCCTGGCCGTGAACGTGGGCGCATCAGTCCAGGTGGTCGTGAACGGCACCCTGGTGGTGACGGGCGCCTCACTGGGAGCCCTGGCCTCGTCCTCGCAGGGCGCGGGCAGCGGCACGGCGGTTTCCACTCAATATGGCGGAGCCCACACCCGGAAGAATCCTCCTCACAACGAGACCATCGAAACTGAGCTGGCCCGCCGTGAGGCCGCGGGGAACCGCGACCTGCGCAAGAATCAGCCGCAGGTCGATGCTCATGGCGCCAAGGTCAAGGACCCGAATGCCGGGGGAGGTGCCGGATTCCGCAAGCCGGACGCATCTTCGTTGAGACCCGATGGTATCCGCCACAACACCAACTACGTCTCCAACGCGCGAGACCTCCGGCGTGAGGTGGAGGCTTTCGACGCCATGGTCCGGGCGGACCCGTGGGCTATTCAGGAGCTGTACCTGCTCGAAGGGACGTTGGTCAGACGATATGTTCCTCCCGGCGTGAGCTTTCCTTGAAGCGAGTCAGGCCAGGACGCGACATGCCAGCTACTTCGGATGTAGCGCGAGTGCGCGAGGAATTTGTCGAGGCCTTCCGTCAGGGCGACGAGGCACAGGCGCGCACGCTGCTGTCCCAACTTGGCCAGGGTTTCCGTCAGGTGAGGGCCAGTCTTGCTGCCATGTTGGAGAAGCCAGATGCCCACGAGCGTCGTGCCGCTGCCTTCGGGTTGGGGGTCCTGGGAGGAGCTGCCAGTACCCGGCTCTTGACGCAGCAACTCGCCATCGAAGAGGCGCGAGGAGACTACGACGGTGCCTCCGTGGCGGAGGCCATCACCCAGGCCCTGGGACAAATCAAGGATGCAGGTGCACGGGCGAGCCTGGTCAAGCGGCTCGAACGGCTGGCCTCCGGCGCTCCGCCCGTGTCGGAGGTGTACTCATTGGTGTACGCGCTCTGGAGGCAGCGGCATCCCGAGCTGCTGCCCCCCGTCATGCGTGCACTGCGGGCCCTCGCTCCCTCGGATGCAAGCGCACTGCAAGGCCTGCGAATCCTCCTGGAAAAATCGCCAGAGGAGCTCCGTGTGTGGGCTGGCGACCTTGACGTCCCCTTGGAACAGAAGACGTGGGTCCTCTCGGTGCTCGACGAAGAGGTGCCGGATTCGCTGCGTTCCGTCTTCCCGGTCTTCATCTCCGTGGCGGCTTCCGTCCTCCACCAACAGACGGAAGCGAGATACGAAGTGTGCCTGCTATCCGTGCTGCTCTCGCACCGGGAGCAACTCCTGGCCGCGCTTCCAGAAGAATCCCGTACGATGCTGCGCGCCGTGGCCCTGGGCCTCGTGGCCTCAAGAGACCCCAGTTGTTCCCTCCGGGCCGCGGTGCTGCTCCAGCACATCGGGCGTCCGGAAGATGCAGCGCACATTGAGGCTTTCCGCCCGGAAGAACCCATCATTGCCCGCGCCTTCGACGAGGCCGCGCGGACGCTTCGTCGCAATTGGGACGCTTGAGCCCAAGGCGATGAAAAAGGCCCGGGCCGCTCGAAGCGCCCCGGGCCCGTGGCCAGCCGCTGTCGCCGTGTGACGGCTACAGCGAGGCGATGATGGCGTCGGTGAACTCGCGGGTGCTGGCCGAGCCGCCCAGGTCGCCCGTGCGCACCGTCCCGGCGGTGTAGACCTTGTGGATGGCGCCCTCCATGCGGCGGGCCGCCTCACGCATGTCCAGCCAGTCCAGCATCATCACCGCCGACATCATCAGCGCCGTCGGGTTGGCAATGCCCTTGCCCGCGATGTCCGGCGCCGTGCCGTGCACGGCCTCGAAGACGGCGGTGCGCTCGCCGATGTTGGCGCCCGGCACCACGCCCAGGCCGCCCACCAGACCGGCGCACAGGTCGCTCACGATGTCGCCGTACAGGTTCTCCGTCACCAGCACGTCGAAGCGCGTCGGGTCCTTCACCAGCTGCATGCAGAGGTTGTCGACGATGACCTCCTCATAGGTGATTTCCGGGAACTCACGGCCCACCTTGCGGCAGCAGTCCAGGAAGAGGCCGTCCGACAGCTTCATGATGTTGGCCTTGTGGATGGCCGACACCTTCTTGCGGTTGTGCCGCTTGGCGTACTCGAAGGCGAAGCGGGCAATGCGCGTGGAGGCCTTCTCCGTGATGATCTTCAGCGACTCCACCACGCCCGGGACGATGATGTGCTCCAGGCCGGAGTAGAGGTCCTCGGTGTTCTCGCGCACCACGATGAGGTCCACGCCGTCGTAGCGCGTCTTCACGTTGGGCACCGTCTTCACGGGCCGCAGCGACGAGTACAGGTCCAGCCGCTTGCGCAGGCCGACGTTGGCCGAGGGCAGGCCTCCGCCCACCACCGTGCCCGTGGGGCCCTTGAGCGCCACGCCGTTGCGCAGCACCGCCTCCACCGTCTCGTGGGGCAGGTTCGTGCCGTACTTGGCCACGACCTCCGTGCCGGCGTCCTTGTACTCGAATTCGAGAGGCACCTTGAGCGCCTCGAGGACGCGCACGGTGGCCGCCATCACCTCGGGGCCGATGCCATCGCCATTGATGATCGTGACAGTGCGAGTGTTCGCCATGGGGCCGGAGTCACAGCACAAATCCCCAGGGCCCGAAAGGACGAAAACGCCCGGGATTCAGCGTCCGGCATGGCGCCCATGAGGTCCAGGGCCTCAAAGCCCTCGCCTGGCCCCTCCCCGGGCGGGAGGGCACCCCCACCCGGTGTCAGTGCTCGGCGGACGCGCTCGGGCGGGGCCGACGCCGGGGCTGCTGGCGGCGCGTGTGGATGGCGTAGGGCCGGTAGAAGGACTCCCACAGGGCGGCGCGGCGGCCCCGGGGGCGCGTGCGCAGCTCGCCCATGGGCGCCCGGACGAAGAAGGAGGCGACGAAGAGGTAGGTGGCCCCGAGCGTGAGGAAGACCAGCAGGCCCGTTATCAGGCCGCCCGGCACCCACGCGACGTGGGCGCGCTCCAGGAACTCGTCGAAGTCCTTCGGCGGCTTCGGGTGGCTGTAGACCTTCACGAACCAGGTGGCCATCAGGACCATGAGGATGGGCCCATAGGCCCGGTTGAGCCGCGTGGAGATGGCCGAGAAGAGCGACAGCTGGAGCTGCGGCCGGGACATCTCCACCGCCAGCTCGCGCATCGCGTCCGGGTCCACGGGCTCGCGCCGGAGCATGGGCGCCCACCAGCCGTCCTCCAGCAGACGGACGCGGCGGTTCCACAAGTCGTAGTAGCGGTAGCGCCGCGCCTCGATGAGGAGGAACGACAGCACCATCCAGATGCCCACCAGGAAGGTGACGTGCGAGCTCTGCGGGGTGGCGAAGCCGAAGGAGATGACCGCCGCCGTCGTGGTGAGCGCCCAGTTGGTGGTGGTGTCCAGGCGCGTGCGCCACGTGTCCGAGCGGCTGATCTCCCCACGGAACAGCTGCGCCATGGCCTGCTGGGACAGCCACGGCGGCTCCATGAGGTCGCTCTTGTTTCGCTCGGTGCCTGCCATCCGTCCAATCAAGGTGGGCCGCCTGCCGGTTGATTGCAACGCAGGTGGGCATCACCGTCCTTGGGAAACCCCAACGTCCTGGTGCGCCATGCCCCGAAGGGCGAGCGGGCAGGCAGGCGCCCGGGTGGCCATGGCGAGCGGGCGTGCACACCTTGCCGGCTGACCGTGTCTTCCATCAACGCCATCGACGCCATCTCCCACCTGCTCGAGGAAGAACGCGAGCGCGTGGCGCGCCTGTGGGCCAAGCGCCTTCGCACGGAGACCTACGAGGTCGACATCCCGGGCCGTGACCTGCGCGCCCCCCTGCGCCGGCTGCTGGACGAGCTGAACCGCCTGCTGAAGGACCGGGGCGAGGACGCGGTGCGCCTCTGGCCGGAGGTGGTGCGCTCGCACGGGGCGTACCGCTATGGCCAGAACTTCGAGCCCGAGGACCTGTCCCGGGAGTTCAAGTCCCTGGAAGAAGTGATGATGTACATCTACGCACGCCGCAACGGGGGGCAGATAGAGCCCGAGGTGGCGGAGCTCATCGCCGAGCTGGTGTGGGAGGCGGACGCGGCGGCGCAGGCCTCCTACGCGCGGGTGCTGAAGACGGAGGAGGTGCGCTTCCGCGAGGCCGCGGTGATGGAGTCGGTGCTCAACCAGGTGGACGTCGGCATCATGCTGGCGGAGGTGGACGGCACCGTCTCCTTCGCCACGCCGCCGGTGAGCCGGTTGATGGGGCTGCCCATGCGCGCGGTGGTGGGCGCTCGGGCGGCGAACACCCTCAACCCGGTGCTGACGCAGGTGAACGCGCGGCACCTGACGGGTGAGCCCTTCAAGGTGTCGGACATGCCCTTCCTGCGGGCCCTCAAGGAGAAGGTGCCGGTGCGCGGGGTGATGATGGTGGTGGAGCGCCCCAGCGGCGGCGAGGCCACGCTGGAGCTGAGCGCCACACCCGTGTGGGAGGAGGAGGGCGAGCTGGCCGGCGCCATCATGACCTTCACCGACCGCACCGAGGCCGTGAACAAGACCAAGGCCCTGCAGAGCGCGCACGGGGAGCTGCGGCGGCTGCAGGGGCGGCTGCTGCAGCGCACCCGCCAGCAGGCCCTGGGGCAGCTGGCCAGCGGCGCGGCGCACGCGCTCAACAACTTCCTCAACGTGCTGCGGCTGCGCATCACCCTGCTGCAGCGCGAGTTCAAGCCCGAGCACCTGGACTCGCTCGACAAGACGGTGGGGCAGATTGGCGAGCTGGTGGCGCGGCTGCAGGAGTTCAACGTCCAGCGCACCCAGGAGCAGCCCACGGACGTGCCGGTGGACCAGACGGTGCGCGAGGCGCTGGAGCTGGCGCGCGGCGAGCTGGAGCAGCGCGAGCACCCCGTCTACGTGGACCTGGACCTGGGAGGCGCCGGGCTGGTGCGGGCGGACGCGGGCTTCTTCCGCGAGCTGGTGGTGAACCTGCTGCTGGCCGCCAGGGACCGCATGGAGACCGGGGGCCGGCTGCGCGTCAGCAGCCGTGCGAACGGGGAGCCCTGGCTGACGCTGCGCATCGAGGACGAGGGCCCGCCGTACGCGGTGGAGGAGCTGACGCAGCTGTTCGACCCGCTGCGCAGGGACACGGGGGCGCCGCAGCTGTCGCTGTACCTGGCCGTGGCGCGTGCGCAGGTGGAGCGCTGGGGCGGTCAGCTGACGGCGGAGAACAGCTCCTCGGGGCACGGGGCCGCCTTCGTGGTGCGGCTGCCGCGCGTACACGAAGTCACTGCGTCGGAGGCCGCCCGGACGGAGGCCTCGCGCGCGGAGGTGACGCGGCCGGAGGCGCCCCGGCGCTTCCAACAGACGCGCCGCGTGCTGGTGGTGGACGACGACCTGGACAACGCCCGGATGATGGCGGAGGTGCTGAGCGAGGAGGGCTACGAGGTGCAGGTGGCCCACAGTCCGGAAGTGGCCCTGGGCATCTGGGACCGGCGCCGCTTCGACGCCGCGCTGCTGGACGCCGTGATGCCGGAGATGAGCGGGTGGGACCTGGCGCGCGAGCTGCGCAAGAAGTCGCCCCATGCGCTGCTGGCCATCGTCACCGGCATGGACGTGCGCGGGCAGAACCGCTCCAGCCTGGCGCTGGTGGACGCGGTGTTCCGCAAGCCCATCGACGTGGGCGCGCTGGACGACTTCCTCGGGCAGGCCGAGGGCGGCGGCGGCGCGGGGGAGGGTGGAACGACGCCTCCCTCCACGCCCGTCACCGGGCCCGCTGGCGTGCAGCACTGAGCGTCATCCCGGCCGGAGGGTGGTCATCCTCGATGACCGCTTTGGCCGGAGTCGCCATGACCACTATCCTGGACGGGTGAAGAGAGCCCCGTCGGGAATCGTCCCCATCATCTCGGTGGACCGCCGCTCGCCTCAGCCGCTGTACCGGCAGGTGTACGAGGCGTACCGGGAGGCCATCGTCGACCG